>JAHFAA010000457.1:638-3292 GCA_023250775.1 Bdellovibrionales bacterium | reverse complement strand
AGGCTGTTTTCTAGAAATAAATTGTCAGGCAGATAGACTGGATTTAGAAGGCGAACAATGTCGAATGGCAAAGGAAATTGGTCTGAAGCTCGCGATCTCCACAGATGCCCATAGCACAAACCAACTTCACTCAATGGATCTTGGAATCGCACAGGCCAGGCGAGGCTGGCTAGAAAATTCCGATGTAATCAATACAATGAGCTGGAACTCCTTAAAGCAATATTTTAAAAGATAATCATATATTATCCGTCAGGCGCGAAAACCACGAAGTTTTCGAAGGATCCTTATCTTGAGCAAGGGTGCGCAGCTCTTCATATAATTTTTTTTCTTCAGACTTTAAATTTTCCGGGATCTGAAGATCAATCACGACAAAGAGATCACCGTATCCGGAATGTTGGAATTTAGGCAATCCTTTGCCTTTTACTCGCAAGGAGGTCTGTGCCTTTGTACCGCTTGCAACTTTAACGATGACGTCATCCCCGAGTGTCGGAACTCGAATTTTAGTGCCTAACACAGCATCATAAACGGGGATACTGGTAGAATAAAAAAGATCCGCTCCTGATCTTTGGAAATGGGGATCTTTTGCCGTTTGTACAATAACCAATAAATCTCCAGGTGGCCCATCGCCCTCGGAGACCACACGACCTTGCCTTGCGACCCTCAAAATCGTTCCATCCTCCACGCCCGGTGGGATAACAACTTCAATAATTTTTTCCTTAGTGAGCAAACCTGTACCTAAACATTGAGAGCAAGGTTTTTCAATAATAATCCCGGAGCCATGACAGAACTCGCATTGTTCTTGTCGAGCGACTTGGATCTTTTCTGATCCTCCCGACATTATTTTTGACAGTGGGACATCAATAAGCAATTCAATGTCATCGCCTCTTTGCTTTCTTTGATAAAATCGATGCCGGCCAAAAAGCCTCTCGAATGGATCACCGAAAAAACCAAAAACATCTTCGAAATTTATTCCACCAAAGAGATCATCCGGCGTGAAGCTTGAGACCCCTTCAAAACCTTGAAGATCATATTGTCGTTTTTTTTCTGGGTCAGATAAAATAGCGTAAGCTTCAGCTATTTCTTTAAATCTCTCTTCGGCACCGGCCTCTTTGTTACGATCAGGATGATATCGCATTGCCAATTCACGAAAAGCATCTTTGATCTGTTTTGCATCAGCTTGCTTGGAAACTCCAAGAACTTCATAGTAATCTCTTTTAGTGGGAGTGCTCATGGTGTGTTTCTTTGTATTCGGCATCTACAACCCGCCGGCCTTGTTCTCCTTTGGAAGTATCACTATTCTCGGATGACGTTTTTTCTGAACTTTGCGCATAGATCGCCTTACCGACTTCTTGCAAAATCACCTTTAGCTCATCTGCTTTTTTATTGGCCTCAACCGGATCATGCTTTTCTACAGCGATCTTGGTTTCTTTTAGTTTCTCCTGAATCTTACTTTTCAAAACGGCGTCAAGCTGACCCTCGAAATTTGCCAGAGTTTTTTCTGCCTCATAACAAACACTATCCGCCATATTTAGCTTGTCGGCGGATTCCTTCCGTTTTTTATCCTCTTGTGCGTATTTTTCGGCATCCTTTATCATCTTTTGTTTTTGCAACTCATCCAGACGTGTTGATCCCTTGATGCTGATGGATTGCGATTTTTGTGTCGCAAGATCTTTGGCCATCACATTAAGAATACCGCTTGAATCAATGTCAAAGGCCACCTCAATTTTTGGTGTCCCTCTCGGGGCGGGCGGAATGCCATCCAGGTTGAACAAACCCAAGCTGGTATTATCGCTCACCATCGGTCTTTCACCTTGAAAAATCTGGATCGTCACTGAAGTCTGTAAATTGGCTGCCGTGGTGAAGATTTCGCTTTTTTTAATGGGAATAGGCGTATTGCGTGGAATAAGAGGCGTGGCAACTCCACCTAACGTTTCAATTCCCAAAGTTAAAGGAGTCACATCAACTAAAACAATATTCCCGACCTCACCCGAGAGAACACCGGCCTGAATGGCCGCACCAGAAGCGACACATTCCATTGGATCAACTCCGGCCTCCGCTTTCCGTTTTAAGAAATTTTCAAAAAACTCTCGCACAATCGGCATTCGTGTTGGCCCACCAACAAAGACAATTCGGTTAATTTGGCTTGGCGTAAGCTTTGAATCTCCAAGAGCTTGTTCCAATGGCGCCTGGCAACGTTCGATCACAGGGCGTATTTGCCTTTCGAGTTCCGTGCGGGTCAAATCCAATTCAAGATGAAAAGGAGCGCCTTTTATCAATCCAATATATGGGAGACTCATGTGGGCGACAGTGCTGGTTGTAAGTTCGATCTTGGCCAACTCAACAGCTTCTCTCACTCTCGCTTCTGCTTTGCGGTCTCCTCTTATATAAAATTCATGATCCTTTTGGACTCTATCTATCACATACTCAAACAAACGATGATCCATGTCGACACCGCCGAGCTGAGTATCTCCACTCGTCGCCTTAACTTCGAAAACACCTTTCCCAAATTCCATAATTGTCACATCAAGGGTGCCTCCACCAAGATCTATAATCGCAATTTTTAAGTCTTCCCCCATGCGATCAAGTCCGTAGGCCAACGATGCCGCCGTAGGTTCATTCACCAAACGTTCAACATTTAATCCTGCAATTTTGCA
>JAHFAA010000457.1:0-628 GCA_023250775.1 Bdellovibrionales bacterium | reverse complement strand
AAGGAAAGAGGACAATTGTTCGGGAGAAAATTCGCGATCCCGCAGTTTAAAAGTTTTGCGAATTCCCATGCTACGCTTAAACCCACTGATCGTGCCCTCTGGATTTGAAGAGGCCTGTCGCTTGGCCGGTTCTCCCACCAATAACTGCCCGTCAGCAGTTATTGCCACATAGCTTGGAAAAGCTTTTCCTCCAATGCTGATTCCCTCAGCACTTGGAATAATGACGGGTCTTCCTCCCCTTAACGCAGCGGCGGCCGAATTCGAGGTCCCAAGATCAATGCCGATTATCGCCATAATGTTTTCCTTTTACTTTATTTTTTCAAGGAGCATCAAATCGTTAATAGAGGTTCATCTTTTCCACTTGGCAGTCTTATCCCTTTTTCTTTATTCATTTGGGTTTCGTTTATTTTTGCTAAATTGTTGATTTCTTCGCTCATGAGACCCAAAAGATCATCGGCACAGACGATTCCACAAAGGGTGCCATCTTCATTGATAACAGGAAGTCTTTTGACGCCGCTTTCGCGCATTTTTACAATTGTTTCATAGATACCCTCAGTAACCTTGATCGTAATCGGTAGGCTTTGCATAATGTTTTCGACTCGCAAATCCTGTGGTCTCGGCGAAGACC
>JAHFAA010000456.1 GCA_023250775.1 Bdellovibrionales bacterium | reverse complement strand
TGATGCACAAAACATGACTAAGACCATCGTGACTGTCTCGAACTTGAGTGACGAGCACAACATGGGCACTATGAGCATCGTCCACTTTGTTGAATAGCAGGGTAGGAGTTTGATGATTTTCAGTTCGATACTTAAGATCGGCGACCAAAGAAAGTGCTGCGTCCTTTTCTAAGGGGGTGGAACTTGAGATTGAGTTCATTCCATCAAGACTTACGGCCTTGCGCGCCCACTCTGATTGAATTTTATTCGCCAAAAGTTCTTTAATCTGTGGGTCATCCGAAAATTCTTTTAGATTGGGAAAACCGTCGATGTCCACAACTTGGTTTTCACTGATTTTTTCAATGATGTCTTTGTAGAAGATGGCACGATTCTCAGCGGCCGATCTCGCAGGCGTGCCCAAAAATCTGCGTTTGTTGGCCGATTGGTGCGGTTCGTTTTCAGCGGGGGCCGGGGCCAGTATTTCTGGCGTGTCTGTAAATGTGGGTTTGGGTTTTGTGGGATTAAAAAAGGCCAGATGGTTGAAGCGGCCATTCATGGCAGCATGCCCCCAGCAAAGGCCATTGGCATTATCGACTCCAACATTCTCAAACTGTTCGCCACTGTTTCGAATTGTAAAGTCTTCGCTATCACTCAGTCCCATTTCCTGTCCGCCGCGGTCTAGGATGTTGAAGTTTAGAGGGCAGAGAGTGGTGCAAGTGCAGTTGTCTTCGGTACAGGTGCCCCAGGTTTTACAGCTACAAAAATGATCTCGGACTCTGCTCATCGTGCCTGACAATCCATCAGCGGGGTCTGCACCAGCACCGACGCGAACACATGGGTTGGTGGGGTTTGCGCTGCTGTGGGCGTTGGCCTCTTCGGTTCTCGCTTTATATCTTTCCCAGACTCTTGTATCAGTTGCAGCATGTCCTGAAATTGCTTCGCCTAAATTTTCAAAAAATCCGGAGACAGCTTCCGAATATTGGCAGCCCTGAATAAATACGCCACCTGCAGATAAAGTTATAAGCGCAAAAAGTAATTTTAGATAATGAAGAGTTTTCATTTATTTTAAATCCCTTAGAGCGGACAATAAATATTTTTTGTCTTGGTCGACGGCAGACAAATACCTATCAAGTTTTTGCAAACGATCAGGTGACAACTTGCCTGAGTCTAAATAGCTCAGAAGAATATTGCAGATTTGTAAGGTATAGCCTTGATCACTTTGTTTGCTCTTTTGCTGAATGGGTAAACATTTTAATTTTGTCTTATCCACCTTGCCATATACTAGCGTTTGCAAAACATCATAGGAAATAAGCACGATAGGGGATGATGCTTCAGAAATTGATTTGGGGTTAAGCATCGCCAGGGCCTTGGTGTAATCCTTTTTCTCCATATAAGTTTGCAGGTCATTCATGGCAACATATTGGCCAAAGAAGCCTTTGTAGTCGTAGGGGCCTTGACCGGCCGTTCGTAGGATACGATCCATGGCCTTTAACCATTCCCCGATACCTGGACTTTTTTCCTGGGGATATTTTGCAAAATAGGCTTCGGCCGCTTCCAGACGTTTGATTGCGCTTGCCTTATCATTTTGTGTTAAGGCGATGCCGACGAGATTGATATGGGCCTCGGCCTTGCTACCTTCCACTTTGAGATCGAGCGCTTTTTGATAGTATTCCGTTGATTTATCCATGAAGTTATAGTCATGTAGTTCTCGCCCTGCCAGCAGGTAAATATGCAGGAGCTTGGCATCATCAACTTTTTTTTCCTTTAACATTTGTAGCGCTTGTTTTTCTATTTTTATAAATTCAGGCGGAAACTCAGATGCGCCCAATGAATGAATTGAGAGCAATGCTACTAGCGGAAAAAGAAAAAACCTTTTTAATCTTGTAATCGTGATCATTTGACGTCCAGGATGAAGAAGACTTTTCACCAACACTCATAAATTTTATTGGAGTTGCGAAAAAATTAAAAGGCGGGTAACTTTTTGCAAGGTTGAGTAAAATGCTTGTTTGGGGCAGAAGGGCCACTGCAGGCATTCCGGCAGTGCTAATTCATTACCAAGTAATCGGACTCGCCAAGCAGTGATAAACAGAACTCATTCGTTTTGGGCAGGCAGACCTATTTTCAAGAACATAAGCATGGCCATCCATCGGCCATCTTATCTTCCTGCATGTTCAGAAAAATAAATAAACATTTTTAGATATTTTCCAAAGAGCTTGTGCAAACGCAACTTGTCTTTGGTAGTAGCATCCATAACTTTAGCAAAATCTTTTTCAAAGCTTTCTTCTTGATAGATAGGTGTACTAAAATTCACAGCAAGTTCCTTCGACATGAACTCCAGATCGAAGATGATATTATTCATCGTCATAACTTTTTCATTATAAGTTATTTTTGGATTCCTCACAGTCTCGAAAAGTGTCTGCAAAAATTCGTTGCTCCATGAGCAAGACTCCCAACCCTTACAACTAAAAAAAGCATTCTTGCCAAAAGCAACAACAGAGTTTGTATGCTTGTTCCTTGCTTCCAAGCCGGATAAATGAACCGAAAGTTTTGCAATATATCCAAGATGATTGGCAAATAAATCGAAATCATCGAGCTTGGCCGCGATCGCCATGAGTAAGATGTTTGTGTTGGCATGATAATGGTTTCGACCTTGATTAGACAGGGCGATTTGTTTTGCCGTTGCAAGATCACCACGCAGATAAAAAAAGACCGCCTTGTCGTACACGACACTTCTATAATTGGGGATAATCTCCTCAATTTTCTCCAGCGTTTCTAGCACCTTGTTCGGAGCGACCTTGTAAAGGATGGGGATCAGCTCGGTATAAGCATAGACGTTGGGATATTTTTCCAAGAGGTCCAAATATTTTTCGACATGTTCTCTGTCTCTATACTTGGGAGAATTGAAGGCCCTCAGCTCAAACATCGAATAATACCAAGGCCAGGACAGGGCAGAGAGAAAAAGAAGCAAGGCCAGAGTTCCTCCAAGATAAACGGGCCTTTGCCAAAACTTTATTTTTGCCATCAGATTGCTTTCCGTAAGACTGAGCAAAAGACCTATGTTTGTGAAGAGCATGAGCTTGCAGACAATCATTCTAGGTGCGACATCAAAGGCGGAGTAAATCAAATAGGCGATAAGTGAGATGGAAACGCCCGCAATAAGCTTGTCTTTGTCGTGAGTTCTTAGTTCGCTTTTATAGTAGAGCCAGACTCTTCGGGCGATGAAAAACCAGAAAAGAATATGAAAAATAATCCCAAGGACGCCGCCTTCTACCAAGGTCTCCAAGAATTCCGAATGAGCATGATTTTGACTGCGCTC
>JAHFAA010000455.1 GCA_023250775.1 Bdellovibrionales bacterium | reverse complement strand
AGAATGTCGATATGCATCAGTGCATCAGCGAAACTTTATCAGTTATTAAAAACGTGTATGAACACGAAAATATCAAAATAGAATCGCAACTTAACGCTCGTGATTTTTTATTAGCGGCCAACATGGGAAAAATGCAGCAAGTGCTCATGAATATCCTCGGTAATGCCAAGGATGCTTTGGCCAACGTGACAGATGGAACAATCCGAATTGCAACCGAAAATAAACACGATGGTTTGCTGATTGAAATTGCCGATAACGGTCATGGAATCCCATCGAAGGTTTTGCCCCAAATCTTTGATCCCTTTTTTACCACCAAAGATCCAGGAAAAGGCACTGGGCTTGGACTTTCAATTTGCCATACGATCATTGCTTCTTTCGGGGGAAGAATCACTGTCGAAAGCGGTCCGGGTCTCGGAACCTTATTTAAGATTTTCTTGCGGACGAATCAGAATAGAAAAACAAGCGAGGTCATAATGCCGCAAGTTGAAGAAAATTTTAAAATTTCGGGTAAAGTCTTAATTGTCGATGATGAGGCAGATATTCGATATATTCTTGGCGGCCATTTATCTTCCTTTGGAATGCATGTTTTCGAAGCAGAAGATGGTGCAGTTGCCTTCCAGATGATTCGAAAAGAAAACTTTGATTATGTTATTACAGATTTAAAAATGCCAAAAATGAGCGGTAACGAATTATTACAAAAAATAAAATCAGAAAAACTTGTGCGCAATACGAAATTCGTGATCCTTACGGGCAACATTGTGGAAAAACCTGAACATTTAGAAAGCGATTTTATTGATGGATATCTTTATAAGCCATTTCAAAAAAATGACGTCATCAATTGCTTGAGATCCTTGATGAATTTACTTTTTTTTCAGATTTAAGCTTCAAAATGAGAGAAAGCAGCGGCAAATCCTCCCACTGTCATTACCGACATAATTAGACTCCTATAGAATTTAAAAGAAGTCGTTGTATATTCCGAAAACTATAAACATTTATGATAAGTTCACCCCGACTTAATAAATTGTTTTTGCCTTTGCTTGCATGTTTATGCCTGTTCTTTATGGCCTGTGGAAAACCAGCTGGCACGGCGCCCGCCGCAGCTCCCGCTACCGTAGGGCCGGATCCTCTCGCACCCTATCTGTGGCATTTGCAAAATACTGGGCAGTCTAATTTTACATCCTTTCATGGAACTCCCGGCATGGATGTCAATTTATTAACCTCTCATAATAATTATACTGGTGCCAATGTCACCATCGTGGTCTCTGATGGTCGCATCGATCTTAATCATCCTGATCTTGCTGCCAACGCCAATTTATCAAAGTCACGGAACTATCTTCTTTCCTCTGCCCCATACACTGGCAATCCAACAACAACTGATAATACAGACTCACACGGAACAACGGTCTCCAGTATTGCCGCGGCGGTAAAAAACAATGCTCAAGGCGGATATGGAGTTGCGCCTTCAGCAACATTGGTTGGTTTTAATTTCATCGCCAGTGATCAGTCGCTCAGTAAGTATCTCAGTCAGACCTCGCTAGATGGGGGAGAAGTTTTTAATTACAGTTACGGAACGAGTACCTGTGAGGTCAGCGCTGTACCTGCAAGTTACATTCAAGTTTTGCGTTCTAACGTGATCGCGGATAAAAATCTTTATGTCACCGCCGCAGGTAATGACTTCGCAGGCCAGCGCTCTGATTGTGGGCTTGGAAGCGGTTATTATTTTGGCAATAGTAATCTTGATCAATCGAAAAGCTATCCCTATCTGATCGTCGTTGCCGCCACCAATGCACAGGGGGTTTCGGCCTTTTATTCCACACCTGGTGCCAATACTTGGATCAGTGCTCCTGGAGGAGATGATGAAATTGGCATTATGGGGGCCGATCTCGTCGGATGCAGCGCCGGCGCCAGCACTTCCAGCTCCACACCACCTTTTGATAATAATCAAAATGGCCTAAATCCAAATTGTGACTACTATTCCACCGGCATGGGAACATCTTTTGCCTCGCCGATTATTGCGGGTGGAGTCGCCCTCATTCGAGGCGCTAATCCCGCACTCGACTGGCGTGACATTAAATACATCTTGGCGAATACCGCCGTGAAAATTGACCCCACCGCCGGTAATACCGGACATCCAAATAGCGCAGATTTGGCCGGGTACATCTATCAAAATGGCTGGGTCACCAACACCGCCGGTTATCATTTTCACAACTGGTATGGTTTTGGCCAAATGGATATCACGGCGGCGCTTTTTCTTGCGACTCATGTGAATTTTGATTTGCATGAGTTAAAAAGCACAGACACTCTCAGCGATGTTCCTTCCTATACTTCGGGCGTTGTGAATGCGGCCATTCCTGACAACTCTGCCGTGGGCACGACTTCCACGATCAATGTTAACCGTCACAATTTGGTGATCGAACATGTTCAGATTAAAGTTAATATTACTCACACGAATATTGCCGATCTCGGCATCGAAATTACCGCGCCCTCTGGAACCAAGAGCAAAGTCTTGAACATCAATAGTGGTACTCGCGCAGAAAATTATACCAATATTACTTTGGGTTCCAACGCATTCTATGGGGAGAGGAATCAAGGCAACTGGAGTATCAAAGTCGTTGATGGTGCTGCCACTAAAACAGGCACGTTGGGAGACTGGTCGATTTCCTTTTTAGGAAATCGCGGGCCAAATCTGGGCGACACAACTCCTCCCTCGCCCGTCTCAGGTCTAGGTAATGCTGGAAACACCCTTTCCTGGGCCGCCAGTCCCTCGGGGGATGTCGCTCGCTACGAGGCCTGCATCTATCCCACCACCACATCTTTACCTTTCTGTCTTGAAGACGATTGGCGTACTGTGGGCAACGGTACCTCCTATGCAGCATCCACCTACCTGCAACAAGGAAATCTTCTGACGCTCACTTCGGGGGTACTGTACACTTTTAAAATTCGTGCGGTGGATACCAGTGAAAATGAATCCACCGTTGTCTCCACTTCTTGGACCGCGCCATGAACAAACGCAATATCCTGATTTTTATCGTCCTATGTTTTATTCCTCTTTTCTATTGGCAATTGTTTACAAGGCAGGCACCGCCTGGTCCAACACCTTTAAACAAAATACAAAGTCCCCCGCCCATGCCGTTTTCTAAAAGTAGTAAGATCGAATTAATTTTGCCTGAAAAAAAAGCCACGCCGATCCCGGAGCATTCGCTGAAGACATATAGACGTGAAAAATTGGGGATCAAGCAGAAAAAACTTTTTTTGGTGTATGACGTGAGTGCTGGCCCGACCTTGCCACCAGAAACGAC
>JAHFAA010000454.1:2325-3304 GCA_023250775.1 Bdellovibrionales bacterium | reverse complement strand
AGACAAGTATCAAGGCCAATAAAATCGGCCAAGGTCAAAGGCCCCATTGGCTGGTTGGTCCCTAGCTTCATGGCGGTATCAATGTCTTCCACGCTGGCAATGCCCTCATATAAAACATAAATGGCTTCATTGATCATCGGCATGAGAATACGATTGACCGCAAATCCCGCCACATCACTGACTTTGACAAAAGTTTTGCCCATCTTCACAGACAGCTCTTCAATGGTTTTGAAAGTTTCATCACTGGTTTCCAAACCTCGAATACCTTCAACCAATTTCATGACCGGAACTGGATTCATAAAATGCATTCCTGCCACTTGAGCTGGTCGTTTAGTTGCACTGGCAATTTCAGTAATCGAAATGGATGATGTATTAGACGCCAAAATACAGGAGGGCTTGGCCAACTTATCAATGTCCTGAAAAATTTGAAATTTTATTTTTTTATTTTCCGTCGCGGCCTCGATAATAACATCGGCATCGGCCAAATCTTCTAACTTGAGAGTTGGGCGAATAAGATCGAATGACTGCAGCGCCGCATCCTTGGTCCATTTGCCCTTGTCGGCCCCTTTCAATAACTGATCTTTAATAAACTGAACGCCAGATTTGAGATAATTGTCAGCAACATCGTAAATCTTGATGGTGAATCCAGCTTGGGCCGCAACCTGAGCGATTCCACGTCCCATTTGGCCGGCCCCCAATACCCCTATAGTACGCACATTCGGCATATATGCTCCCTCGATCAAAGATGAAAATTCCGGGAATAATAGTCCCTGAAGGGCCACTTCAGGTCAACCTAAGAGTATGATTTAAGCTCAATATAAAGACTTTATCCTTGCCATTGCATTAATTTTGTCATAAATACTCGCGACCGACTTTAGGTTTCGATTTAAGGAGTAAAAAGTGGCCAATCATAAAAGTGCTGTTAAACGTGCAAAACAAAACGTAAAGCGTCATGCGCGCAACAAAGACCGTAACGCAG
>JAHFAA010000454.1:0-2315 GCA_023250775.1 Bdellovibrionales bacterium | reverse complement strand
AAGTTTCCACCGCGGTTAAAAAAGTTCGTCTGGCCCTCGAAGCAAAAGACAAGACGTTGGCCCAAGGCCTTCTTCTTAAGGCCCAATCTCTTCTCGATAGATTGGCAAAAGTTGGAGTTATTAAACGTAATGCAGCTGGACGCCGCGTTTCTCGTTTGACTTCACAAGTTACTGCTCTGAAATAAAAAATAATATTTCTCTCCAGAATTGGAGGAACATTATCATAAAGAAAAAAGACCCTGGATGAGGGTCTTTTTTTTGGCCTATTTTTGTCCTTTTAGAGTGATTTTAAATATCGCAATCGAAGTGAATCAAGAACCGAAGCGTCCTGCCCTTTGGAACGAATAACCAGATCACCAAAATAGAGAAGATGGTCGAGGATCTCACGCTTTTTCCATGACCGAGCGTGATCAATAATTTCCTTATCATACTTACTGGAGCGACCTTTTACTTGGGCATAAGTGGGATCATACATTTTTAAAAGATGGCCCTCAATAAAACGAAAAAATTCCTCAAAATCCCCGTCGAAATTTACCAGCTTGAAGTAAAATTGATCCAGCTGCTTCTTGCCAAAATGAGTGGCCAAGTTAAAAAAATCTAATTTTTGACGAGATACCAAAGACTCAATATCTTTTTGCGATAATACCTGCCCTTCTTTGGGAAAATGAACTTTGATCAAATTGAGCTGGGCCATTAACAGGCCAGTTTCAAGCGGAAGCGATTCAATAATAAATTGCTCCGCCTCGTAATTGAGTTCCAGGTCATAAAATAGCATGAGTAATTCGAGTAATTGGTGTCCCTCCCAAAATTTGGGCGCACGAACCAAGGTGGCAGAACTTGCAACTTTTTTCAGCTCCAAAAACCACTCACGATCTTCAACAAAAGACATAATAATTGTTTTGCTGAAAGAGGCGCGGTTTTGCAGATGTTTCTTTACCTCGTCAGAGGCCAGTTCCGGCAACAGAACGAAGAAGACGTCGTTATTGCTAAAGAGGTCTAGACCATCCCAATTTTCCTCGATCCAATCAACGGTCAAATCCTGCCCGTGAATTAAACGAAAAGAGCGATTGGTAGAATGAGACGAATATTTGCGATAAAAAAGGACACGTTCAAGATGTGAATCGGGAAAGGAAAAAAGATGTAGCCCTTCTCCTTTGCCCAGAAAGGGATGGGTATAGACCTTGTAAAACTCCCATGGGGCCCATTCTGTTTTTGATTCCATGCCCTTCTTCTCGATTAAAACGCGTTGATAACGACACCCCTAAACCAATCAGCGGCAGATTGCCCGATGGTTTCAAGTGATTGGTCGTAAATGCCTTTCGTCTTGGTGAAATTGGTAACACCGCCGTCATCTGGGCCGGTGTTACTATCTAAAACATGGCTGAAAGAACCTTCCAAGGCCAAAGATTCGTTGAGAATAATTTGCGGTGAGGCCAAGAGTTGAGGGGCCAAATCAGAGCGGGCCAGACTGACTGATTCCCAATCAGGATTTTTGATCAAAATTAAACGTAGAGTGAGTTTATAATTTGTTTGATTGTTGACATAAAAACCAGGTCGATTGCCAATCGATGCTTTTAAAGAACTGCTCTCATCAATGAACTTGCGCCCAATGTTATTATTATACACTTTATCCCGATGATCACTCGATTCAATGATTCCAATTAAAATCGCATCTGCGGCCGGATTTTCTCCAGAATAGACCGTTAGGCCTGGATACTGCGCCAGCACCAAAAAAATAGATTTTGTGAGAGGACCTGAAACTGATGGCAGAATAGACTTATTAATAAATTGGGGCACCGAAACGGATGTAATCCCGTAATAATACAATGGATTTTTTGCCTGAACAGCTCGATACCCAGAGCATCCGGCAAGTGTCATTATGATGGCAACGGCCAAGATACCGATATAACAAAAAGAAAATTTGGTGAAAAGGCCCTTTTCATTCATCTGGCGACATATTATCAAGGAATGTGCGGGGAATCTATGGCGAAAGTACATCAGAAAAAATTAAGCGATTTTCTAAGTGCCTCGGGCGATATGCCCGAATCATATAGAAAACAAAGCACTTCCAAAAAAAAAGATAATTCAGACGGCAGTCAACTTTTTGATTTTCTTAAACTGGTAAAAAGTTGGGAAAAAATCGTTGGCAACAATGCTGGCAACCATAGCTTACCGGTCAAATTTACTCATGGGACTTTGAGCATTATTTGTTCTCATCCAGCATGGTCAAAGGAACTTTCTCTTCTCGAACAAGATCTTCGATTGAAAATAAAAAATAATTTCCCGCTAATTGCCAATAGCTTAAAAAGTATTAA
>JAHFAA010000070.1 GCA_023250775.1 Bdellovibrionales bacterium | reverse complement strand
CCTTCTGAAATAATAGTAACCTACGCCAAAGAAATGCTCACATTTATCGCCACCGATCTGGACATTATTCACCTTAACAACCGGCGCATCGGAATCATAGATCGCGCCTAGGCCACCTAAGATTGGCGAGTCAATCGCAGTAAAGTCGGCATAAATACTATCTTTGATCTTCGTCTTACGGCGTTGCACGTCGGGTGAGTGGTGCAAATAGTCGCAGAATTTATCCTGATAGTGATCGCGAAATCTCACGTGAATGGCGCGATAGAGCCGTTCTTTATCGCACGCGCCTCTTCGATTGGCAGCGGCAACCGCCTGATCGAGAAAATGATTGGCGGCGCGATTAAGCACCTCAGTCATATCAGCAAGTGGTTCATCACGATTGGTGAAGTTATCAACTTCGGTTGCATAGGTACTAAACGAAAAGAAAAAAATGACGAGGTAATATAATTTCATGCATGAGCTTATAATCAAAACTCATGATCTCTTCTCCGACCTAGATCAATTGGGAGGATGATTTTTGCATTAAGTTTGAAAATATTTTTTTTTAAACCAAAGCGAAACGTTCACCAAGCAGATCAGTACGGGCACCTCCACCAGCGGTCCGATGACCGCCGCAAACGCCGCGCCGTGATTGATGCCGAAAGTGGCCACGGCAACAGCAATCGCCAGCTCAAAATTATTGGAGGCGGCGGTAAAGGAGAGTGCCGCGGCCTGCGGATAGGGTGCTTTGGCCTTTTTGCTTAAGAAGAAGGAAACCAGAAACATGAGCACAAAATAAATTAAAAGTGGAATGGCAATTCGGACAACATCAAAGGGCAGTTCTACCAGATGTTTGCCTTTAAGAGAGAACATCACGATGATGGTAAAGAGTAGGGCAATGAGAGTTAATGGCGAAATTTTTGGAATGAACTTGTCGTCATACCATTGTTTGTTTTTTACGCGCACCAAAATCAAGCGAGTAAAAAAACCAGCGAGAAAAGGAATGCCCAGATAAATAAAGACACTTTTGGCGATCTCGGACATGGTGATGTTAACGGCAATGCTCTTGAGTCCAAGCCACGAAGGAATCACGGTGATGAAGAGATAGGTATACAGAGAGTAAAAAAGAACCTGGAAGACTGAGTTCAAAGCAACCAATCCGGCACAATATTCGCCATCGCCTTGGGCGAGATCATTCCAGACAAGAACCATGGCGATACAGCGCGCAATCCCGATCAAAATGAGGCCGATCATATATTCTGGATAATCATGCAAAAAAAGCACCGCGAGAGCAAACATCAAGATGGGCCCGATCACCCAGTTTTGCAGCAGTGACAATCCAAGCACTCGGAAATTTTTAAAAACCTTTCCCATTTCCTCATAACGAACTTTGGCCAGTGGGGGATACATCATGAGGATAAGCCCGACCGCGATAGGGATGGAGGTTTGGCCGAAGTTGAATCTGTTCAGTAACGGAACAATTTCGGGAAAGAGCACGCCGCTTACGACGCCAAAAATCATGGCAAGGAAAATCCAGAGAGTGAGGTAGCGGTCGAGAAAAGATAATTTTAACATCTTTTGATACACCGCTGTGACTTTTTATAAAGGTCGGCCATACGATCATCACGGCATATTCCTGCCAGAGTTTTTAAGATGGCCCGTTGTTCTTTAGATAATTTTTTAGCAATTCGATAGTGTGACCACACGGCCTCGCGTCGGTCTTCCAGCAATCCTGCGTTTAAAAGATAGCGAAGATGACGTGATGTCTTAGACTGACTGATCCCAAGAACCTTCTCAAAATCGCAGCCGCACAGCTCTTCGTGTCTTAGAAGGAGGGCCATAATTTGCAGCCTCGTCTCGTCAGCCAGGGCCTTCAGGGTTTTGGCGATGTCCTTCATTGTTTAACTCCATGCATGTAATCGCTTAGGCGAGTGTATTCGTGGAGGATGGTGTTTGCAAGAAGAAATATTTTTAAAAGGAAGTATTTTTTTATGTATTACGTAAGAAGACTAAGCTCCGTTATTTGGCCACAACCTTCTTCGCCGCCACCGGCAAATCCGCCAAAGTAAACACAAACACCGAGGCCACCGCCAAGATTGCCGCGATCGTAAAAAGATTGAGGTCGGAAAACGATTCCATATATTGCGGCACAACCGCCAACATGTCTTTCGCCTGAGTTGCAGTCTCTTGCCACTTTTGAATTTCGCTTGCTGCATCCAATTTGGGAAGTTTGATTTGTCCTGACAACACAAAACCAATCACTCCAAGCACAAAGGCACCGGCCTGTATGAACATGCGACGAAGCAAAACCTTCCACCAGGTGGGAATTTCCATCATCACGCGCTTGGAAAAACCATCATCAGGTAACGCCGCCTCTTTTTTCAACAAGTCTTCCATCCATTTGTTATCATCCATAAACTAAACCTCCTCTTTCCAGGCGCTCAAGTGTTTGCTCATTTTTTCTTTCGCTCGATTGACATGGGATTTCACTGTCCCCAAAGGCATTTGCATAATACCGGCGGCCTCGTCGTGACTTAGGTCTTTGTGAAAGCATAATGTGATCGCCACCCGTTCCGCCTGGGAGAGAACTTTCATGGCCTGATCCACGTCGTGCTGTAAGTCCGTACCGCGTGTGGGATTATGTTCGGGCATCACTTCTGCCTCAAGCGGTTTTTTTATTTTACGACAGTGTTCGATGAAAGCGTGATAACCAATTTGACAGAGCCAGGTAAAAAATTTTGATTCGAAACGAAATTTAGAGATTCCTCGATAGGCCTTGATAAATGTTTCTTGGGCGAGATCGTCGGCGAGAGTCACATTTCCTGAAGTCCAGCGTCGAAGAACCAGGCGAAGGGGGGACTGGTACATCTCTACCAATTCTCCAAACGCCTGGCGATCTTGAGTTGTTACACAGATTGCGAGAAGCTCTGCCTCGGTTCTTTTCATGATCTACTTCGCGGTCCTTGCAAGATAGAGACTGCCGCCACCTAAGCACAAGGGGATAAAACCAATTCCCCACGCTGATGATTTTGCCAAGATGAGGGTAACAATCAGTCCAACGCCAAAGGCGGCAAGCAGAACACCGCGTCTCCCATCGTGACGTTGACGATTTCCGTCCATACCATTTTCGATCAGGCCGGCGGGAATAGGTTGTCCCTTTTCAATAAACATCTGCAACGTCGTTTGAAATTCTTTGAAACGACGATTCTTTAAATAAAGGGGAATGCCGAAAGTTGAGGCCAAAAAGATAAAGGCGAAAATGGGGACGATGATATCAATAATGGTGCTTGGAACATCCTTCTTGTGGCCCTCGCGAATGGCCGTCAGTAAAACTTTTTCCGTTTGCTCAGCGTTCAGTTTTTCAAAGGCCTGGGCGGGAGCGCTGTCCTTGAGCGCTTTGAGCGTTTCAACATGTTTGGCCAATTCTTCCGGCGAAAGTTTTTCGGTCTTGGGTTTATCTCCAATTGAGATATTGAATCCCACGGCCATGGCCTGATCCATGAACCCAAGCCAGAGACATGTGATTAAGAGTGCGATTAAATGTTTCATATGAGTTTCTCCTGTTTTGTTTTCCTCAAACATAAGACGAGATCAGTCGTGCATTTGGATGCAGGCCCTCTTATTTTCTGTGCGTCGTGAAAGAAAAACAAGGATATAGGAGACTTTATTGCCGTCCTTGTGCGTAAGTTATGCGTAAGTTATAATCACGAAATGGAGTTTCGATTTTTGGGCGAAGTCGCCTGCGGTTTATTTGGAATAGCAGAAGATTATGAGGAGGCCTATCTCTCCTTGGATCAGCACCTGGTGAAAAATCGGGAGTCGACATATTTTCTGCGAGCCATGGGTAATTCCATGATGCCGCTTATTTTACCGCAGGATATTTTGGTGGTGGATCGCTCGGTGAAAATCGAGGCAAACCAGATTGTGGTGCTGACTTTAAACGGTCAGCGGTTGTGTAAGCGTCTGGTGCGTGAGCGCGGGCAGATGTTTTTGTTTTCCGAAAATAAAAATTACAAACCTATTCCAATCGTCGAAGAATCCGAGCTGGTCATCTTCGGGCCGGTGGTTGGGCTGGCGCGGGGTTTTTAATGTTTGCCCTGGTGGACTGCGATGCTTTTTTTTGCAACTGCGAGCGACTTTTTCGTGAAGACCTACGCCATCGTCCGGTGATTGTGCTTTCGAATAATGACGGCTGTGCCATTTCGCGCACGAGAGAGGCCAAGGAACTTGGGATTGAGATGGGGGCACCCTATTTTCAGATTCGAGAACTCTGCCAAAAAAACAACGTGGCCGTTTTCTCTTCCAACTTTTCCCTCTACACCAATATTTCGGCCAGGATCACCACGACCTTGCGTCGAATGGTTCCGCAAATCGAAGTCTATTCCGTGGATGAGGCCTTTCTCGATCTCACGGGATTAAATAACCTGGAACAATTTGGCCGCTTGATTAGAAAAACCATTCAAGAGCATATTGGCATGCCCGTATCTGTGGGAATCGGCCCGACCAAGGTGCTGTGCAAGGCCGCCTGCTTCTTGGCCAAAAAAGATCTCAGTCGTGGGGGAGTGGTGAGCTTAGAAACGCCAGAGATGCAAGATCAGGTTTTGGCCGCCATGCCAGTGGAGAAAATTTGGGGCATTGCCAAGGGCCGTGGCACTAAACTGTGGTTGGCGGGGATTAAAACCGCCAAAGATTTTCGCGATTACAAAAATGATCAACACATTCAGGCGATCCTGACCAAGGTGGGGCGGCAAATTCAAGATGAGCTGCGTGGAATCGTCAGCTTTCCTTTGTGTGAGCGTTCCGAAAAGAAAAAAGAAATTATGAGTTCGCGCACTTTTGGCCGCGCTGTTTTTGACAAGCGCGCGCTGATGGAATCGCTCGCTACCCACGCCTCGGAAGTGGCGCAGGAGTTGCGCGCGCAAAAATCCGTGTGCGTTGGTGTTTCCATTTATCTTCGCTCTGAATATGACGGCCACTCGGCCCAGTGGCATTTTCAAACTCCCACCAATAATACTTTCAAAATCATCAAAGGGGCCTTGCGCTGTCTGGAGATGATTTATATTTATGGCATAGAATATCAAAAGTCCGGCGTCAGCGTTTTTAGTTTACAAGATGAAAATGAGCATACACTCGGGCTGTTTGAAACTTGCGACTCCGCCCGCGAGCGCACCCTTATGCAGACTATGGACCGAATCAATTTGCGGGAGGGAAATCGTATTTTGGTTTCCATGAGTTGCGGCGTGGACAACCGCGAGTGGCGCATGAAGCGACAGTTTAAGTCGCCACGTTACACCACTTCCTGGGAAGAATTGCCCAAATGCCTTTGAGTAAAAACAGCCACCTAGTGTTGTGTATTGCAATAATAATTACTTAGTAGTAAAATTAATACTAAGTGGTTCAATAGCGTAGGCTATTGGAGGAAGCTGGATGGTCGGGCCGCCATCTAATTACATGCAAATGTAATTGGAGGCGTATATGCCAGAACAGCATCAAAAAAATCCCAAATATACTCTCTCTTTTTTTATTAAAAATTCCGCATATTTAATTTCAATTCTTAACCAAGGAGTGCGCGCCTAGGGAGGCAAGCTTTTAATAACAGCGTATGGCGAGGATGCCTAAAGGACTCTATGCGGAGTATGCAACGTGTTTTATTCCATTTGTTGCTGTTTGTGTTACTGGTGTTTGTGGCCTGCAATCGATCGAGCACACCGAATTTTTCCCACGCAAGCAAAAGTGCTGCCGAGTTTGAGAAAGATTCAAAGTTTTGTGAGGAAGGTGCAGAACAGGCCTATCCTGATGCTGGACGTTTTGTCGGAGGTCCCATCAAAAAGGAATTTGTAAATGACTGTTTACGCGGAAAAGGATGGGTACCAATAGAAAGAGGAATTAGCAGCACAAAGTGAGCAACGGTTTATCCTGCTCTTCGGTCCAAAATTCCCACCGAGGGAATCCTTTTACAAGGACTTATGCTGCTTGTATTTTTTTCTCTTTTTAACAAAGGTATGCCATCTCAAGTTATAACATAGAGGTGAAAATAGCATCTTTTCTACTTTCTTTTGCACTCATCAGTGTCACACAGGGGACGGCCTTTGCAATTTCAAAAGGCATTATCGGAGACGATAGCAGAGTCCTTTCTCATGATCCCAAGGTCGGTCGCTTACACGATAGCTCAGGGGACGCCGGATGCACTGGAACCCTCATCAGTCAGTCTTGCGCCGTCACTGCCGGACATTGCATCAGTACTTTGTATACCATCCAATTTAATACGCCAGAAAATAGTTTCCGTGGGCCTGTCGGTTCCCATTCCCGCGATACCTACACCATCGATAGAAAAACCATCGCCAGAGAAAATCGGCCTGCCACTGATGAAGACTGGGCGGTTTTTCAAATCCAAAAACATAAACCTGTTTCCAAGTTGGAGCGTTGGTTTGCCAGTCATTTTCAAAAGAACAGCAAAATAGAAAATTATCCTATGTCCGAAGGATACTATCCCGGAGCGATTCAGGGGTTCTATGAAATTTCCGCAGCTCCCAATTCGCCTGGAGAAGAAATTACCATTACCGGATATGGTTCAGACACCAATCTAAAAATGGATAGAACGCAAAGATCGGCGGAAGGGAAGTTGCTAAATATCTCTTTACGTCTTTCGCCTTTTGCTCTTTTGTATGACGTCGATACCACCTCTGGGACCTCAGGCTCGGCCCTCATCAATAAGAAAACAGGAAAAATTATCGGCGTTCACAATGCTTTTTTACGCTCCTACAATATGGGGACCAGTATTAATCTTGCCACTCGCTTTCAAGACGCCATTAACGACTGCCTAAGAAGAGAAAATTCAAATTAACAGGCAAATTGCGCGAAGCATCCATTGCCGTGCTAGAGCGTCTTAGGTAGACTCGCGCGCTATGTTGCTTCTCAAAAAAGATCGCCCTTCGGGGCCTTACGATGTGGTGGTCATTGGCTCCGGCCTTGGTGGCATGACCGCCGCCAATATGTTGGCCAGGCAAGGACACAAAGTCCTGCTGCTTGAGGCGCATAATAAGTTGGGTGGTCTGGCTACCTGGTTTCGCCGGCCCGATGGAAAAATCTTTGATGTCTCTCTCCATGGTTTTCCCGCCGGCATGATCAAAACCTGCCGCCGCTATTGGAACAAAGAGATTGCCGATCGAATTGTGCGCATTAAAAAAGTGCGTTTCAAAAATCCTCAGTTTGATTTAGACACCGATTTTACCGAAGAAGATTACAAACGCATCTTGCGTGAAAAGTTTGGACTGACTCGTGAAGTCGCCCAAGGTTTTTTCGATGCCCTTCGCGAAATGAATTTTTACGATCGCCCAGAGACGACGATTGGTGAATTATTTAATAATTTTTTTCCAGGCCGAAACGATATCGTGCGTTTTTTGCTCGAGCCCATTACCTATGCCAATGGCTCAACCTTGGAAGATCCCGCCATCGCCTATGGCATCGTCTTTTCCAACTTCATGAATAAGGGTGTCTATATTTTTCAAGGTGGCACCGACCTCATGATTGAGCTGATGAAAGCTGAGCTTTTGAAAAATGGTGTGGATATCAAGCTTCACTCTGAAGTCGAAAAAATTCTGGTGGAAAATCGCCAGGTCACTGGCGTGCGTATTGCCGGCGATGAAATCAAAGCTCGCGCAGTCCTCAGCAATGCCCATCTTATCTCCACCATCTTTAAACTTGTGGGCCAAGAGCATTTTTCGCCAACCTTTACAAAAATCGCTCAGGCCATTCGTCCCAATACTTCGAGCTGCCAGGTCTATATGGGATTCAAGCAAGGCGAGAGCATTCCTTATATGGGCGATTTGATTTTTTGCTCTAAGGCACAACAATTTTCAACTGAGATGCTGCTCAATCCCGCCGTGGAAGGACAAACTTTTTCTTTTTATTACCCCGAGATGCGAGCAGAAAATGGCGGCGTCTATTCCGTGGTTTCGTCATCCAATGCGCGCTATGAAGATTGGACCAATCTTTCAACAGAGGATTATCGTGCACGCAAGCAACACTTAATTGATCGCGCTCTTCATGATTTGGAAGAGCTGGTTCCCGGAGTGCGAAGCAAAATTGATTTTACCGAGGCGGCCACGCCTTTAACGCTCGAGCGTTTTACTCGTCACCCGATGGGCGCCAGTTTTGGAACGAAGTTTGAAGGCCTAGAGGCCAGTAAAAAATTGAGTGAGGAAATTTCCGGACTCTATCATGCCGGTTCGGTTGGCATTATTATGTCGGGCTGGCTGGGGGCCGCCAATTACGGCGCCATCCAATCTCATGCCGTCGATACGTATCTAACAAAACAAACAGGAGTGGCCCATGACACGATTTCATGATTGGAAGATCATTGTAACCGGCGGAACGCGCGGGATCGGACGCGGAATTGTTGAGGCCTTTTTGAAGGAAGGCGCTTTCGTTGTCGCCACCTATACCAAAAACGATCAAGAAGCGAATTTGATGAAAGAGCAGCTGGCCGAGTTTGGAAATAAATTATTGCTCGAAAAATTTGATGTCAGCAAATCGGAAGAAGTAAAACAATTTTATCAGCGTTTGGAAACAAGATGGGATCGTCTCGACGTGCTGGTGAACAATGCCGGCATCAAGCATGACCAAGTCACCGCCCTTATGACCGATGATGAATGGAAGCAAGTCATGAACATCAACTTGGATGGCACTTTTTTTATGAGTCGTACCGCCATTCCACTGATGATGAAAAATCGTTTTGGGCGAATTATTCATATCAGTAGTGTCAGCGGCAAAAGTGGACTCCCGGGACAAACCAATTACAGCGCTACCAAGGCCGGTCAGATCGCCATGGCGCAAGTCATGGCCAAAGAAGTTGGCAAAAAAGGCATCACCGTCAATGCTGTTTGCCCAGGCTTTATCGAAACAGAAATGATTTCTTATATGAACGATGAACAAAAACGCGCGACTCTTGCGCAGATTCCTGTTCGACGTCTCGGTCTTCCTTCTGACGTTGCCAATGTTGTGACCTTCTTATCCACTCGTGAAAGCGCCTATATTACCGGAACAAGTATTGATGTCTCGGGAGGATTGGGAGCATGAGTGATCTGGCAAAAATTTATGATCTGATTCCTCAGCGTCCGCCTTTTTTATTTGTGGATAAGATTTTAGAGCATGAAGAAAAACGCATTAAGACCAGCAAGATGTTGACGGGAGATGAAGATTTTTTTAAAGGCCATTTTCCCGGCCGTCCCATTATGCCGGGAGTGCTTCTGCAGGAGGCGCTTTTACAAACGGGCGCGCTACTTATGTCTCTTGGCAACGGTGCTGCCGGGCTTGGGGTTGTCACCAAAGTTGAGCAAGGCCGTTTTCGTGAGATGGTCACTCCTGGTGCGCCCATTGAAATGGAAGTTTGGCATTTGGAAACGGTTGGCAACGCCTATTATTTTAAAGGGACGGTTAGGCAAAAAGGCAAGAAGGCGCTTGATTTGCATTTTACCTGTGCATCTGTGGGGTAGTTATGAGTTTTTTAAATGTCGAGAATAAGAATTTTTTGATCACCGGGGTCGCCAACAAAAAAAGTATTGCCTATGCCGTGGCCAAAACCTTGTCGGATGAAGGTGCCAATCTATTTTTTTCCGTTCAAACAGAAGCTCAGCAAGCAAAAATTCAAGAACTTTTTCCCACAAGACCGGTGTATCTGTGCGATGTCGCCAACGAGGATCAGATAAAATCTCTAGGGCAACATTTGAAAAACGACGCCCAGGAAATCCATGGTTTTCTTCATTCCATTGCCTTCGCCAATTTTAAAGATGGCATTAAACCTTTTCATGAAACCTCTTGGGAAGATTTCGCCCAGTCCAGTCAAATTTCCCTTTACTCACTTGTGGCGCTTTCACGCAATCTCAAAGATGTTTTTCATCCTTCGGCCTCTGTCGTGGCCTTGTCCATTTCCAATACCCGTGCCACCAATTATGGTTACTTGGGCCCGATTAAAGCGGCGCTTGATTCGTCCGTCGCCTTTTTAAGCAAAAGCTTTTCTTCTTTTAGCGAAGTTCGTTTCAATGCTCTTTGCGCCGGCCCTTTAAAAACCACCGCCTCCGCCGGCATCCCGGGATATGTGAAGAACTACCTCTTTGCTGAAAAACTCACCCTTCGAAAGCGTGCTCTCACCACGGAAGAAGTGGCCAACGCCGCAGTCTTTTTGTTGTCTGAACGATCGAGCGGAATCACTGCAAGTTGTGTGGTGGTTGATGCAGGGATGTCGGCCAATTATTTTGATGAATCCGTTGTGGAAAAAAGCACGCTTTAGCGCAAATGACCGTACATAATATCTAAAAAATCCAATCGCGGGCGAACGTTGGTATCCAAAACCATTTTTAAGATGGATGTAGGAATATTCAGCTCTGTCGTCATGATCCTGCGTAAGTTTGGATCCTTAATTTCTTCTAACGTAATCGAGATAGGAAGGTTAGTTAGGCGTTCCAGGCGCATGATGTAGAGGAGCGCATGCTCCTTCAAGACTTCAGGCAGATGGGGGATGAGATGGCGCATCGACTGAAGGATGGCTGGGTAGAGATCATGATCCGGTTCATGATGGAATTGATAGACGTGAAAATAAAACTCCGCCCAATAGGCCTCAGGATAACCGGCAGCATGATCGATACACATTTGTAAGTGATGATAAGTTTGCTCGAATTTTCGTAGATCGGCATTGGTTTGCGCCAGCATATAGTGGTGCATGGAAGTGTGAAGAGGGTGGGGCACGATCTCCTTCTCGCTGTATTGCACTTCAGGTGCGGTCCAGAGATTGAGGAAAGAATGATGGACACCTTGATAGTATTTTGGAGCGGGCCCGGGAATCAATTGCAGTCGCCCCTGACTGGCGTTCATGCAGTATGCACCAAGAGAAAAAGGCGTGATGCAATCCATTTTTGATTCGGAGTCCTTGAACTCTCGCTGATCAATAGGAGTGGTCATGGCCTTAAGTAGTTTGACGTCGGTGATATTTTTACTGTGTTGTAGTTTTAAAATCTTTTTGTGCGCCATTTTTTTGCGCATCTGATTGAACTCTTCTACTCCGTAAGGAAGAAATTGGCCTTGAACGGAATCTTTATCTTCCAGCGAGTTGTTGAAATAGAGAACTTTGCCTTTGGTCAGGCCATCCTCGTGGTAACTTAAATGATCGCCCAGAAGATCGGCACGCAGAACATCGCCATCGGCAAAAGACATATAAAAACACCAAGACGAAATACTTTGCGAACCTTTGAGAAAATGAATGGCCTCTTGTTTATTTTTTACCGAGGCCAGAAGATTAAATCCCAACTCAAAAATAGGCGTTCCGGCGGTATTGAAAATATCGGTATATTTTTGGTGAAGCGCCAGGGTCACACCATATTCATTCATTCCTGTGATTCCTGCCGTGGGCATGCCGGGGACATTAATTCCGATCATCTTGGGCAGGCCTTTCAAATCATAATAGACCACGCGTTCAAATTGATCGTAGGTGCCTCCGATAGGGCCATCTAAAATTCGGCCGTGGAGTGGGCCGTCGTAGTCATCATCCATGGTAAAAAAACTTGAGCAGCCGATCCACGAGGTGGGAACGGCGGGAAACCATTTTGAAACACAGGACATAAGCTCGGGCAAAATTATGGCGCCATAATAGGTGTCTTTAGACATTCCGAGGCCTTCAATATAGGCGCCCATGGCCTTCTGATAGGGCGAGTTGCGCTGGAACGTTTTACTCAGATAAAGATTGAGAAAGGTTTTAAAGGGAAGATCAAGCGCACGCCAAGGCAGAGCAAAAATAGAACTGAAATGGTCGACAATAAGTTTTGCCGGTTCGCGGTCTTTGACCCCGAGCTGATATAAGTTTTCTTCCAGGTCGCCGACCAGTCGTACAAAGGAGGTTTCCATGGACACTATTCTAGTGGGGGCCAGCGAAGGAGGCAACGCAATCTTAGCGACTGTTCTCTTTTTCTTGGCCGGTATGAGATTGTATATGGAAATGATGGGCGTTAAATTGGCCGAGTTACCTGTTTCTAAAATGGTCTTTGGTGACCGCGCTCACAATTTTCATCGTTTTGGCCTTTACCTATCGATTGGGTACGTCTTGCTTTTCGCCCCCGGCATATTGCTCGGGATTGGCGTCTAGGACTTCCGCTCCTGCATAGAGCGTAATCATCGGGGCGACCTCGTTTAAAAAGGCGGGAAGATGAAGACTCGTCTCCTGATCTTTTTTTCGGATAAAAATTAAGATTTTTGGTTTATGAGCAAAGGCCTGCTCATATTGTTTCAAGGTATTTTTTAGTTGAAAAAGCTTGGCCAAAAACATTGTATCTTGCCGCTTGGTGAGTTTAAAAGAATCCATCGATTGAATATGATGCCACAATTT
>JAHFAA010000453.1 GCA_023250775.1 Bdellovibrionales bacterium | reverse complement strand
GTTTTACTCGTTGATGATCATCCCCTTTTTCGCGAAGGCATTAAATCGAGCTTAAGCAATCGCCCGGATTTCAATGTCATCGGTGAGGCCTGTGACGGTCAGGATGCCATTTTAAAGGCCGCAATCCTCAAACCTGATGTCATTCTTCTCGACGTCAGCTTACCCAAGCTGAATGGTCTTGAGGCCGCTAAAATCCTGCGCAAAGATCATCCTGAGATCGAGATTTTAATCCTCACCATGCACAATCAGTACGAGTACGTAGAGCGGTTTCTCGCCTTAGGAGTCAAAGGCTATATGGTCAAAGATGCTCCCCCCGACGAAATCAGAATGGCAATCCATAAAGTTTTTGAAAAACAGATTTACGTTGATTCCAGAATACCCTTGCCGAGCCTTGAGGACCAAAAACTTGCAGCGGAAAAGCTGGAAATTCAAAATCGTCTTTCCACACTGTCGGAGCGAGAAACCGAAATTTTGAATTTGATCGCCAAACTTGCGCGCAATAAAGAAATCGCCGCTCATTTGGGCATTAGTGTTCGAACGGTGGAGAAACATCGGACCCAGATCATGAGGAAACTCAAAATTGATAACGTTGCCGGTCTCACACGCTGTGTTCTTGCGACCCAATCGGAAAACCAGGACACTGTTCCTTCTACGTAGTACTACCCATTGAAGAGATTGTTACCTGCCGATACCCTTATTCATCGCAAAGAGAGAAAGGAGTTTCTCACGTGCAAGATGAAAGTGCAGAGGTAAGGGATAATACCGAAGGCCTTCAAATAGTCAGGACTGTTCAGCAGCCCCCTGCCCCTGTGATGCAAGCGCCGATCAATACAACAACAACAGCAACAGAGAAAAGCTGGCTCAGTTGTTACTTCGACAAAGATCTATTTTAACGCGTGTATTTTTCCAACAAGATGTGAAACCAAAAAGGGCTTTTCGACAACTGAGGTGGCCCCCAAGTTTATTAAATCTTCGTGTGAAATATCAGATGAGCCGGTGCACAGAAACACCAAGGGTTTCTTTCCAGCTTGAGAGGAAATATTGGACAGTAAACTTAGGCCATCGCCATCAGGCATATGCAGATCGACAATAACTAAATCAAATTTTTCGCGATTAAGGATGGTAGCGGCGCAATTCCCCGATCCTGCTAGCTGGACCTGGAACCCCTCAGACTCAAGGATGTCGCCGACGATTTCTTGCAACTCAACTTCATCATCGACGAATAAAATTTTTTTAACTCCCATACGATGACTCCTCCATGAGTCCAGAACATTGCCACGTCCTTGCAGCATTTCGATTCTAATTTGCATAGACAAAGCTAGGCAATCCGTATTATTACGTAATACGTAAAAATCAGTAGTTGCATTTTTATATGATCCATTTTGCTTTTACAACCATTTCAATCACCCTTTGCATAATCCTTTTTGCCACTTTGTATCATCGTTTTGTTCGCTCGATTCAAAATCCAAAATGGAAAAAAATTTTTCAAATTTTCCTTTTTTTATTGTTTACCGGCATGGCCATCGTGCCATTGTTTCGTCGCCACACGCCAAGTTTTCTCCCTCTCCAATGGCAGCAGCACATTCTCGCTCTCTATTTTTTACTCCTCGGTTTTATGTCCTTCATCATGACCTATCTTTTTTTGGCGTTTATCGCTGAAAAGATTTATTATTTTGTTCGCAAGATAATCGGCAAACCTGTTGAGACGACTC
This sequence comes from Bdellovibrionales bacterium, assembly GCA_023250775.1. Classification (GTDB taxonomy): domain Bacteria; phylum Bdellovibrionota; class Bacteriovoracia; order Bacteriovoracales; family Bacteriovoracaceae; genus GWA2-49-15. Next base: position 1,592 of record JAHFAA010000453.1, on the reverse strand, counting down.
GAAGAGTATGGCTCACTCATGTTTTTAATTTTGCCATTCTTTCTTTGAGCGGCGTAAGCACCATTGTTGGCATGATCATCTGTGCGCAACGACCTGACATTTACAATGTCACAATCCCTTTCAAAAAGATGCCTGACGATCTCAAAAATTTTAAGATTGTCCAAATCTCGGATTTACATATTGACGGCCTGGCCAGCCGAGAATGGCTGCAAGATGTGGTGGATCGCGTGAATGCGATGAGACCATCGCTCGTGGCGATTACCGGGGATCTCATTGATGCACCTCTCGCTCAGTCCAGTGGAACGATTGAACTCATCTCAAAGCTGCAATCAACCTATGGCACATATTTTGTAACGGGAAATCATGAATATTATTCTGGCCCTGAAGAATGGATTCCCTATTTCAAAAAATTAGGTCTTAAGGTTCTTGAAAATGAAAATGTCCTCCTTCAAATCGGCAAAAGTACAATTATGATTGCGGGAGTTCCCGATCAAGCATTTCCGATTAAACCTGATCCCCAACGTGCCATCACCAATCCTCAAGGCAAGGCCGATCTTTCAATCCTATTAGCACACCGACCACAAAGCTGTTTTGATGCCGTCAAGGCCGGTTTTAATCTCCAATTATCCGGTCACTCTCATGCTGGTCAGTTTTTTCCTTGGACCTTCGTGGTGAAATTTATCCAACCCTACGTCAAAGGGCTGCATAATCTTGAGGGAATGTGGATCTATGTCAACCAAGGAACAGGATTCTGGGGCCCCCCAATTCGCCTGGGAACACACTCAGAAATTACCCAAATCCATTTTGATCATGAGCAATGACAGGTCTTGGGATCATGGGAACAAAAGACTTCGATCTCTCGGCCATGCCCATCAAGTAAGGTGCGCAGCCGTTTTTGATTTTTTAGAGCAAGCGCATGATCCTCATGCACAATTCTTTGAAACATTTTCCAACCAGCAATGACGGGTCCCGTACCCTGAACTTCGTTTTGATCGTAATAGGAATCTCCTGCGTGCAGAACCCATTTTTCCTGGTCTTGGATCGCCACGCCCACATGGCCACTGGTATGTCCGTGAAGTGGAATCATCAAAATTTCTGGCGGAAGACCTGCTAAGGCCCGGACTGCCTCAAGTCCAAACCACGGTTCACCCTTGTTGTGTTTATAAACAATCCACTTAGTGTCTTGTGACCACTGACATTGGCGATAGCGCTGCGTATGCATAAATTTTCGACTTATCGTCGCCGCGTGATGTTCCGCCTGCAAAAGATGCACTTCGGCCCAAGGGAAATCGACAATTCCTCCGGCGTGATCTAAATCGAGATGAGTGGGAATAATATGACGCACATCTTGGGGCGAAAAACCAAGGGCACGAACTTGCGCAAGTGCCGCCTGGGCAGGATTTTGCTTGAGCCCAAGAAAATGTCCCATAATCCCGAGTCGTCCAGGATTTTCATGGTCCAAGACCCCCAAGCCGGTATCAATAAGGACCAGCTCTTTTGCAGTTTCCACCAAGAGACAATGGCACACGACGTTGACAGGAAAAACCGCCGGGACCAATTTGCCTGACCACGGACACATTGAGGCGGTACTT
>JAHFAA010000069.1 GCA_023250775.1 Bdellovibrionales bacterium | reverse complement strand
ATAAGGGAGTGGACGGCGTGGCAAGATACACTGGACGATTTGGCGGCGGAAACTTACGGCGAATGCATCCACGACCTTTATCGAGTGAGCACTCAGGTTCTGCGAACTCATGAGGAAAAGCGCTTCAAAGGTGGGGCCATCGCAAGCCTCTCAACACCGTGGGGAACGACCAAAGGTGATGGTGATTTGGGAGGTTATCATCTTGTTTGGCCGCGCGATCTGGTGGAAATGGCGGGAGGTCTGCTTGCCGCCGGGGCGAGAAAAGATGTTCTAAGAATTCTTGAGTATCTGCATTCCACGCAAGAAGCGGATGGACACTGGCCGCAGAATATGTGGCTTGACGGATCGGCCTATTGGACTGGTATTCAGATGGACGAGACTGCCTTTCCCATCCTGTTGCTGGATTTGGCGAAACGAGAAAATATTTTGTCCGAGGCGGCCTTAAAGCGATTTTCGCCGATGGTGCAAAAGGCCGTGGGTTTCATTTTACGAAATGGGCCGGTCACGCAGCAAGATAGGTGGGAAGAAGACGCCGGTTTTTCACCTTTCACCTTGGCGGTGGAGATCTCCGCTCTTCTGGTTGCGGCCGATTTTGCAAAGGGTAATAACGATCAGGAGATGATGCAATATCTTTTGGAGATCGCCGATGTTTGGAACACCTACATTGAGCGATGGACCTATGTCAGCGGGACGGAACTCGCCAAGCAAGTCGGGGTGGAAGGATATTATGTTCGCATCGCGCCCGAAGATCTTGCAGAAGCTTCTAGCGCCATGTTGGGATATGTTCCTATCAAGAATCGGCCGATCGAGAACAGCTCTCTGCCCGCGCGAGAAATTGTCAGTCCGGATGCCCTTGCTCTTGTACGCTTTGGCCTACGTGCGCCCGATGACCCTCGAATTCTCAACACCGTGAAGGTGATTGATTCTCTGCTAAAAGTAGAAACTCCTCATGGGCCCTGCTGGCATCGTTACCAATGCGATGGTTATGGTGAACATGATGATGGAACGCCCTTCGATGGCACGGGCGTAGGCAGGGCCTGGCCTTTATTGACCGGCGAACGCGCGCATTACGCTTTGGCGGCCGGCGATCATGCTGCTGCAAAAAAATTGAGTGAAACTATCGAGGCCTTTTCCAATACTAATCCGGGAGGAATGTTGCCTGAGCAGATTTGGGATCGGCCCGACCTTCAAAGTAAACAACTTTATTTTGGTAAACCATCGGGATCGGCCATGCCGCTGGTGTGGGCCCATGCTGAATATTTAAAACTTAGGCGCTCTCTCGTTGACGGCCGAGTGTTTGATACTCCCTCTCAGACCGTTCAACGTTACCAGGTAGACAAAAAAACGTCGGCGAAAAGCATTTGGCGATTTAATCATAAGTGCAGAAGCTTCGCCGTCGGCAACTCAGTTCGAATCGAAACGCTGGCGGCCGCCAGCATTCATTGGAGCATGGACGGATGGCAAACATATAAGGATACTCCAACGAGCGATACTCATTTTGGTATTTATTTTTGTGATCTGCCTACTCATATTATGCGTGAAGGCGAGATGTTATATTTTACAATATTTTGGACCGATACCAAGGAATGGGAAAATCAGGATTTCTGTCTCACCTGTGGTGCCCCCTGTCTGGAAAAGACGCGATGTGGATCGTGAGCAAAATGATAGAGCTTCGCCACCTCGACTTCGAGCTTTTTTAACCAAGTGATTCGACGAATTCCCAGTGCCAGAAAAGTTCCAACTAGCGGACCTAGCCAGTAAATCCACCAACTGTCCCAAGCATTTGCCACCAGGGCCGGCCCAAGGCTTCGAGCGGGATTGGTGCTTGTACCTGAAAGAGGAGCCTCGACATAGACCATCAGAGCATAGAGAAATGGAAAGAGAAGTGGAGTGAAGGGGCGAAGTCTTTTATGGCCAAGGAAAATAAAGAGGCCAAGGATAAGTGCCGCGGTTGTGATGATTTCACCTATCAACGCGACCACTATTCCCCCTGATGTGTGCGCTGGCACTGTGGCCCCGAACAAAATACTGCTTCCCATTTTTCCCCAAAGCAGAAGGGGAATGGCCCCAAGAACAGCACCGAGACACTGTGAAAAAATATAACCGATGAGTAAGTGAGTCTTCACTTGCCCTTCTAGCCAGAAAGCAAAAGTGACGACGGGGTTTATGTGGGCGCCACTAATCTTGCCGATGTGTGAAAGCGCGATCAGCGCCCCTGTCGAACCAAAAAGAAAACCAGTAATGAGGCGGCGAATTCCTTCACTCGGAACTAGGCCTACCACAGGACTACCGTCGCCGAAATTAATAATGACGACGGATAATCCAACCATGACTAAAATTAGAGTTCCCAGCGCCTCGGAAAAATATAATTTTATATTACTCATACACATCCTAAATAATTTCGTTAAGATTATATCGTGTAATTGTAGGGGCGAAAATGTGTGCTCAATCGGTCCTAACCTTCTTGCTCATAAAAGGTATCACGCACTATAAATCAAGATTTTCCTAAGATTACGTGGGTCGCGTTTTCTCCGAAAACGTTTTCTTTTACGGAGTAGCCTAACTTTACCAGGTCGAGACCGGCAAAAAGATTTTCACCTGCACCTAGCAGTTTTGGAGAAACAGCCAGATGCATGTAATCTACCAGGCCCTTCGACAAATATTGACGTATGACCGAGATGCCGCCGTTTAAACGAATGTCTTTTCCACCCGCGGCCTTTTGCGCCTGCTTGAGCGCGGATTCAATTCCGTCCGTGACGAAATAAAATATATTTCCGCCTTCCAGTTCAAGCGGCTTGCGTGTGTGATGGGTAAGGACAAAAACCGGCGAATGATAAGGGGGATTGGGTCCCCACCAACCCTTCCACTCTTCGTCTTTCCACGGCCCTCGAATGGGGCCGAACATATTACGGCCCATGATATTCGCGCCAATGCCTTCAAATCCGCGGGAGGCGAATTTATTATCGATGCCAGTCGTGCCGTCTGGTTTACCAATCATTTTATTAAACGTGTGGGTGGGAAAAAACCATTCCATTATGCTCAGGCCGTTCAGGCCTAGCGGATTCTTCAGATCTTGATTCGGGCCTGCTCCAAAACCATCCAGGGACAATGAAAGACTCTCTACTCGCAGACGGCCCATATATTCTCCAATCAATTCAAGCGTTGTAAAAATTTAATATATGCTGGCGTTGATGTCGATGATAATTCTTTCCATTATGCCTGCGGTGCGTGGGTAGGTGATGCCTTTGATTGACCTGTGCTCTGTTTTGGGAATGACTTCGGCCAAGGTGGAAATGGAACAGCTCATTGTGAATCTTCAACATCGGGAGGAGGTCTATACCAACTTATGGCAGCCTTTTGACGATCAGATCAATTCCCCCGGGAGCAAAAACAACTCCCGTGGTGCCACTGGACTGACTGTTAATGACTGTTCGAACGTAGACCACCACTGTATCACCTTGTGTAAAATATTTTGAAAAGGTCCCTCCATACTCCCTGGTATTTGTGTTGATTTCTCCTGGTTGAAGAGCGCCATCAGCACTTGAATCATACCCATACATATTAATGCTATTGCTTAATTGCCCCATCTCCATCGAACCACCGAAATCAACCTGCGAGCTTGAATTTGACATCACCAGCGCGGTCGCAGCATTGGCCTCCTTAAAAACATGAATATCCACACTGTGATCCACACTTGCAGAAGTACTTGGAGATCCCACTTCAAAGGTCACGAGCGATGGTGTGGTAACGAGACGAATTTCGTAAAAGCCACTGACGGGAATTTTAATATAGTTAATAGGAGTCCCCGAGGTGAAGCTGTTGGCTGCAGTTGAAGGATCAGTCACAGAAAGATAATTAGCAGCACCACTCACCACCTCATCAAAGACCAAATAGCCTAAGTGGCATGGATTCCCCATACAAGTTTGGGCGGCGGTGGAAAGAATATGGGTTATGGTTCCAGCATTGCGACCATGGAAGATAATCTCGCCCGCAACTTTTTCAAAATTTTCATTAATCTTGGCGGCCGAAATGACTTCACCGGCGGTAAAGGTATGAAAGCCCTCAATGCCTGTGACTGCGAGGGCCAAGGCAGAAGAAAAGGCCAGCGCGAAAAATACTCCATGGAAAAATCCATTTTTTTCCACCGTTTTCTTCATCCACGCTTTTACTTTGTCTAGACCTCTCATAAAAAAACTCCCGATGGTTATCATCGTTTAGGCATTAAGGGGCAAATACATCTTGGTCAAAAATGGCAAGATCAAATTGCGCCTTTCCGTCATTGATCATATTTTGATAGACGGCGAGAGAACAGTTGGCGACAGTCAGCGAGATATTTATGGTTTCAGTTTCTTTAGCAATGTTGTAATTAACGGTGCCACAGTAATTGGTTCCGGCCCAGGCCTCTGGCCCGGTGTATCCCACTAAATAAATATCCCACGATCCCCGAGGTAGTGTGGCGCTGTAATTTGCGTCTAAGGTAGTTTTGTAATCGGGCACGGTAGGATCACTCGATTTGCACAGTACCTTCACCCCACCAGTAAGGGGCGTACCACTCACCACACTAGAAATTTTGAGGGCAAAACCGGTCTTGGCAGTTTCTCCTCTCGGGCCACCACAGCTCCACGCGGCCAATGCACAGACGGCCGCTATAACAATGTGTTGTTTACTAATAATAACCATTGATCCTCGCGTATACGGGATTATAGTCTGGCAATTCTCTTCGGATTTAATATGGCGAAACTGAGTGCATGGATAAAATTAATCTTGATAAACTCGCCTAGAATCATGGGCAAAAACCTGGACAAAGAGTCTCAGACAAGAAATAAGTGTCTACAAATTAGACACTTCCAAAGATCGGCCTGCCTTTCGAGCATACACACTCATTTTGGCATCATTATGCATTTCAAATTTCCTTGATGTTTCTTTTTAGAACTATGCGAAGCAGGCATGGACTGGTTGTATTTTGAGAATTATTTTTTCAATGCAAACCTATTGAAACCAGAATCCAGCGATTTTGTTTTCTTTATTTATAGCAAGTTTGACAAGAATATCATCCCTACCGTTTTTGAAACTGAGTTTCCAAAGATAGACCTGAAGACCCTCTTGTTTTAAACTTGTAAGATAGGTGCTTTCATATCCGGCCTTGAAAAGTGGAAGGTATTCCTTGTCTACTTTATCAAAGTCAGCTTTTTTGAAGTCTTGAAAGTTAGCAGTCCCATTTTTCACGAAGCTACTCAAATCATTTATCTCAATCGCTGTGATTTGATCTTGAAAAAGCTGCGCAATTTTTGGATCGAGATCGGCCGCACTGGCATAAAATGAGAAAAGGGCGATCAGGGCGATTAAACATTTCATAAAACCTCTGTGTTATAAACATTACTAAAGGAATTTTTATAAAGATCATTCTATTACAAAGAAGAACCAGAATCCATGCTTTTGATTTTTAAAAGGTTAGGAAGGATTGAGCACACATTTTCTCCCCTATGAATTCTATCGTAATAATTGCTTCTCTAGGCAGAATCGGCACTTCATGCCCCAAAGTGCGCCATCATTGGCATTCATGTAAAAGTGCAATGCTGAATTATTTTTCTTAACCTCTGGCACTACATGGTTTCACGTTACATGGTTCAGGGATACTTTCAGGATGTCGTGAATCCCCATTTGGAACCTGGCCCCCCTTATCTTTTGCTAGGTCTTCCCATTCGTAAATTTTGTAGTGCGCTTGCTTAGCATCAGGGGCGTCAGGGACGAGGAGTAGGTATTTATTCATTTCGGCCATTGCTTCATGATATCTCCCTAATTCTGCCAGTAGGAGGGCGCGATTGAAATGTCCCTCAGGCCACCAAGGTGCAATTTTAAGGGCGTCATTATAACGAGTATCCGCCATGACGAAGTCCTTGCGTCCAAAGGCAGCGGCGGCCTGGACTTTAAATTTAACCGCCTCTTCGGAAAGTTCGGGTTTGATTTTGAGTTCTCTGTATTTCTTGGCCTCTTCTTCGAAGGAATTTTTTTTCAAAGTTTGTTTACTGATGAGTTTATTATAAGGTTCTGTGCCTGGCGCAAAGCTATTAAAGAGATAGCGGCCAGTAAGAAAGGCGGCCTCTTCGAAATTGTCCTTGTCTGGGACGTAGACCCAAATTTGTTCAGTGGGGATTTCTTTCCCAACTGCGGTAGCACTAATTGTGTACTCCGCACTTCCCATTGGAGAGACGTAGATGGAAATGCGTGAATTCAAAACTACATCGCAATCGGAACGAGTACTGTCTTCGGTGAACTCTATTGAGGTAAATGGATTATCTTTTTTAACCAGAGGAAGTATGTTGTTTAGATAATACTCGTCACTCTGCACACTGGCATTTCGATCTTTAAAAGGATTTCCGATACTGGCCTTGGTCCAGCAGAAAGAAAGTTGCGGGCGCTTGTCGTCGATAGGGACAAGCAAAAATCTGTTCGGGGTGGAGACTTCAACATCGTTGATCCTAACGACATCATTGGCGCAAGAAGATAGAAAAAATAGTGCAGTCAAAAGAATTTGCATTTTCATGTTGTATCCTATTTACATTTTTCTTGTAACTCTTTTTTCAGGTTTGTAATTTTCTGTGCTAACTCTGTTTTCATTTTTATCATGTTGCCGAGATGGTATTTTTGCTCATTGATTTCTGCTTCATCTAGTTTCATCGAACCGAAGTTAGCTGCGGATTTAATTCCCAGAACCGCGGTTTTGAAGGCAAAGGGGCCGGCCGGGCCAAGACCATTAGAGAGAGTTTCTCCGGCCAATTCCCAGGCCCCGGTATCGGCCATAAATTTGCCGTTGAATTCCGAGAGAGCGATGAGCATCTGTTTGCGTTTATTTATTTTAGGGTCAGGATCGGAAAAATTAAAGGCGTTGGCGGCCTTAGCTTTTTCCGTTGCATCAATGACCCCATTTCCTGTTGTGATGCCATTTTCTATCCATTTTTTGAGTTTGAGAGTTTCCTTCGGATCGAGAGGAATGCTGGTCAGTTCTACTTTGAGTTGTCTGATAGTTCGAACATTTACGGTAAAATCTTTCACACGGTCTGCGACAATGTTTGCGACAAATTCTCCTGCTAATTCGGCATTGGCCGTTTTGGACTTTTCTCTTGCCTGTTTTGCCTCGTCTATGATGGCCTGTATTTTCTTTATCTGTTCATCAAAAATTTTGATCCCATGATTTTCCATCTCATTTAGTTTGGCCTGGGCCTCCGTGCATTCGGTCTTGGGGAGTAGGGGGGTATTTTCATCATCATCAAGCTTCAAAGAAAGTTGAGTGTCATTCGCATCCTTAACATTGAGTTTGTTGCTGTCAGAGGGAAGATCTTTTAGTTCTTTGGACAGTTTTTGGTAGCTTGCTTCTTTCTTTTGTCGTTCTAGCTCCTGCCTGAGTCGCTCACGCTCAATGGCCTCTCTTCTCAATTGTTCTGCTCTTTGCCGCCTGGCCAATTCTTGCGCGGGATCATCGCTGAAAAAATCTTGGATGAGACCTCGCAGAAGATTAGAACCTACATTGAGGATTATTTGTTGTTCGGGCCTCAGATTGCTTGAGGTCCCTTGGGAACTTGCTGCGCTATTCCAGTGAGGACCAGGGTTACAGCTCATACCGCTGACATTGGAAGGGGTGCCTCCACAAGAGCGACACCAAGAAGCGTAAGTACTGTAGCCTGCGGCATTGTAAGGCACAGCAGGAGCAGAATTGCAGTCGGCAAAAGACGTGAAAGAGTAAAATATGAAACAGCAAAAAAAGATTTTTTTTAACATAGCTCGGTAAATATTATACCGATAAGTGCAAGTATGTTCCAAGACTTTTGTAAGAGATGAGGATGGAAGCGCATTCGCATCTGGTTTTGAAGGGTATCTTTATTATTTGCCCCTCGCCCGATCTATTTCAAATTAATTTTAAAGATAACCACCGCTTTTGATGGTGCTCCATCTTTTCTCATTAAATCAAAGTCTTGAGGTTCCAAAGTGCCGGTTTCTTTTTTGGCAAAAACGGCCTCAAGCTCGGCCTCAGAGCTATGATAGTATCGTCCAAGTCCCTGAACACTTTCCGCCATATTATAAGTTCCAATATATTTCAGATTTCCAAATTCCTTATTCAGCTGATCCGTCACCGCAAGAATGCGCATTCGCGCCAAATCGCGGAATGGTTTTGATAAATTCACTCCTTCTTGATGCTCTTCATCTGACCACGCAGCAACTTCGATTTTGGCAGGTTCTCCTTTAGACTTCACGCTGTTTGAAAAGGCCTTGAGTTTTTCGCTTTCTTCGCGACTCAGTCTAAAGTCTCCCTTAGCAAACGTGAGCACGACGCTATTGTACGCTTCAACAGGATAATTTTTTTCCTTCGCAACAGCAAAATGCATTGTGGATAATAATGATAAAGCAAGAAGTAGACTTTTAATTTTCATAGATTTTCTCCCCAAAATATTTCTTACCATTCAGTTATACAAATAAATGGAAAGCACCATCCATGCCCAAAAATATCAAGGGGAGTGATTAATGGCAGTTTCAAGACCAGCAGCGGCGAACTACGCCCATTTTCACCAATAATAGGTGAGGCCAAATTTTATCTGCTCATCGACATGTTTTTTATAGGAGAGTCTGAGGTCCCAAGTGCGACTATTGCCGAAACGATTTTCCAATGAATAAATGGGATTTTTTGATTTGTCGCCATTTAAATAATAACGCCGTTCCATGATGAGCTGGGCCTTCCATGCTTTTGAAAGTGTTAGTAAAGAGGCCAACTCGGGCACAAGCGCCAAGGTCCCTGAATTTCTCACTTCTGACTGGAGGCGGGAATTAAACATGCCATAGATCATGAAATTCCTGTTGAAGGCAAAACCTTTCCCCAGACCGCCTTGCACTCGCGCGCTTAAACAATCTTGGCAGGCGAGATCTTGATTATCTATTCCCAACTTTAAATTCCACGCCATGCCGCCGTCGCCAGGCAGTCCTGTTTGCGATAATTTCAAACTTTGAATCGCTACGATGTCGATGTAATTAATCCATGCTTTCTCTCCTGCGTAGGAAAATTCCATATCAAAAGCAGAAAGGGAACCATTGGGAAGTTGTCCCATCTCTAGCGCCAGCAGATCATAATAGGCCGGTCTCCATCTGAGAGTCGTTCCAAAATTAAATTTTTCACTATGAAAAACATTGAATTGTAAAAGTGTAGGTTTTTGCCAAGTGTGTGGAGCAGGGGAGTTGATGGGGGCCCATGTTTGTTGGCCGGAAGGAAGTTTGAGGCGTTCTTCAAGAAGTCGAGTCTTAAAAGATTTGAGTTTGTGATTTTCTTTGTTTTGGGTGAGTCGAAATGAATTATAGTCAAACAGCGTTTCCAATACTCTTATTTTTTCATCTGTCTTCCTGGCCTGAAACTCTTCTTTGTCCATTGTCGCAGGATCGTGAATGATTTTTTTTACCAGCTTTTTTCCAGTCTCATCCAATGAGAGATACTTGTGAGTCAGCTTGGTTTGTCTGGATGGGATCAAATAAAAGTCTTTCACCATCCCGGCCTCAAAAATATGATCAAATAAAACATAGGGGAGTGAATAAAGGGCATGCTTGGGAACGAGTTCGTGATCAATCACCATTTCGAGAAGCTCGGCGATTCTAGAAGCACAATTATCAGATAAAAAATAATATGGAAATTTTTGATCCATTAAATCCCAGGCATGACTGACAATTTGTTCAATCTGATCTTTCGTGAGCTTTAGTTCGTAAACCCATAAATCCCGCAGATCCATCTCGGTATAATTGTGGTCGCTATAAAAAAACTTCAAATGAATAAATCCTGCTTTATATCCACCCAGAACACCTTTAAAGGCATAAGCGAATGGATTGACCTGTTCAGGCGTGAAAGCACCATAGGTCACCGATTCATCTAGTAATTCATTTGGATTTTTACTGTTCATGAAATTAAATTTTAAAAAAGGATGTCCAAAAAAAGAGCCGGGATTACCGAGATATCCAGTGGCAAAAACAAGACTCAGTGATTTGACCGAGTGGTTTTGAGTCCATTCATCATACTTGGGACAATGATATTGAGTAATTTTGATCTTGTCCCAACTCAAAACCTTTTTCAGCCATTCAAATCTGGACACAAAACGGCATTGCGCATGATTATTGAGGTCTTTGTCAGGTGGTGCAAAGAAGGATTTGATTGTCGCCTGCAATTCACTTTGCGGATTTGTTTCGCCCTCTGGACTGAGAAAATATTCTTTTGAGAGCACGTCGCTTTTGACGTGCCTTGCAAAAAAAGTTGAACGGTAATGCAAAAGTTTATGCCAGTACGGATGCTCTGCAAGTTTTTTTTCTTCCACCTGATGGAGAAGATTGTCTATGTTGGTGTCTTGGTCATCATGGCCCAATAGCACAATGGGATAGAAATAGATGAAGATAATAAGAAGTGAGAATTTATTAAATCGCTGCACACTGCTTAACAAATTTGTTTCCTACAAGATCAATGACATGATCGTAGTAACTTTCGGCCTTTTCTAGTTGAGATTTGGATGCATGATGAGAATCGAGAAGATTTTTGCCAAAATCATTTCTAAGCGAATGGATGATCTCCTGATGCGCTGTAGCTTCGCAGCCTAAAATATTAAGCATGGTGATGAGATGGCCACCTTCACCAGTGGCGGTTTCTTCCTCCAATTGAGCGTAGTTATAATAAATAAAATTGGCGGTACTGACCTCTTTGCCTGAGCATTGATCTTCTGATGAAGAATAGCTTGAGGATGCGCTTAAGCCGCAGTCCCAAATGATATTTGAAGAAACAGCGGCCCATTTGGTCTCGTCAAAGATCATGGCACCAATGCCACAATCGCGATAGATACTTTTCTTGTGGGGGCCGCGTTTAGCATCTTCATTTACACGTCTCGCCAATTCCTCAATTCTTATTTTGAGACCTCTTATGATCGGTTGCGACTTTTGACTGACAACCGCCAATGCATTTCTTTTTCCAACTTTGTTTACTTTGCCTCTTCCAACGATGATGGTTCCGTCAAGAATCTCGACCTCATCACCAACCATGACATTTTCTTTTTCATCGAGAGAGAAGAGGATTTTGTCCTCGCGTACTTCAATAATCTCGGAGGCGATGGCCATAGAGATGAAAAAGAATAAGAGAACATAAAAGCGAAAAAAGAATGCTCCCACAGGGCCTCACAGTATAAATCGAATACGCTTTAAGTATAAATAGAATATAAAAATTAGCAACTTCCTTTTCTCGAAAAAGGTTAGAACGGATACATAAAATCGCGAGATTTTTTCCCGTTTATCAAAAATTTCGTTAAGATTATACCGTATAATAGAAGTTATGGGGGGAGGGATGTGTGATCAATCCGTCCTAACCTTTAGGGCAGCGAGGTAATTTTGGCGGTTAAAGAAATCCTATATCTTGGTGAGGATGAGACTTTTCTTAAAGAAATGACTCAATTTTATCAGGAGAGATTTCCTGCCGATGAAATTCGTGTGGAGTCACTTGGTTTTGCCTTTGGCTGGTACAGCAAGTTTATCACCCTCGCCTCACGCCCACCTCATCTCATTTATATTACTTTTCCCAGTTTTGGATCGCTTGGGGAAGATCAAGAGTATTTTTTTAATACTTTGGTGCTCCTGAAACGTTGTGTTCTCACGCGTGAATTGTGTATCGCCGGGATTTTCGAAAATAAAAAAACGTTAAACGAGTATCAATCAGTATTGGGGTACGGGCTGCTTTTTTGCACTATTCTTCGAGAATCCTTTACAAAATTTTTCGGAGATACATGTTACCTGGCCTTTGCCCACAATCTGATCTATCAAAAATTTGCTCGCGCTACAGACATTAATTGTGAGTTTAAATTCACTTCTTTGGCCTCTGTCGCTTCCTTTGATAGTGATCAAATTATTGTTGATACCGATCTTCACACAGACGGAGAAAATCTCACTGTATACACACATTTCTTTGATGACTTTAAGGCGGATAATTTTGGAATTACGCAGCTCTTCACCTCGGCCCATCAAGGCGATTATGATTTTTCCTACCGACTTGCCATTCCCTATCTCGGTCAATGGGACGATGTTACGGAAAAAAGTCTTGAGAAGTCCACGGTGGAAACATGGCTTGATTTTAATCTGCAAGATTTTTACACCAAACATGATTGCTTTTTTATCTTCGATTCAAACTTTCAGCGCATGAATAGCATCAGTAATGCCTTTCATAAGAATCCGATCAACGCCTATTGCACAGATGATATTAAGGGTGATTTCGCCTGTATTAAAACCTTGGAACCGTTCACGCTGTGGCTGGATTTTGGCAAGTCCCATGACGAAAAACGAAAGGGCGAAGATTACGATCCCGTCTATGCTGTGATCAAGT
>JAHFAA010000452.1 GCA_023250775.1 Bdellovibrionales bacterium | reverse complement strand
TCCTGTCTTGCTCGTAAAAGCATGTTGGACACCTCGCTGAATAACAATAATTTCACCAGGAGGACATTCTCGTGAAACGCCATTAAGTTCTAGCTGCAAAGTTCCATGCAAGACATGAAACGTTTCCTCTTTTTGCTTATGAAATTGCGTCGGATGTTTTTGATTGGGAAGGGCGATAATAAGTTTTTTGCAATATTCCCGATTAATAAATGTAAAAAGCGCACATCCTACTTCCTCAAAACGATCAATTCCGTAATGATGGGAAATTTCAATATCTATTTTTTGTGGGATCTTAATTCCACTTTCTTTGATCAGGCTTCTAATCTTCTTTAAAATTTCCCTAACTCGCTCATGTTTTTCAATTTTCTTAGTATTTTTTCCAACTACGACTGGCGCACGAGCAGCAATATCTTCCTGTGCAATAAAGTCTGTATATTTTGAAAGGTCATTTGCCTGAACTTGGTTTTCAATTCCAGGTATTGCGAGGAAAATTTTATCCGTCGTTATTAGGTCACCCTTGTTAATTTTTTTCGAGGCAAAGACTCCCCTTCTAAGTCCTATAAGTGCTTTTTTTGCTTTATCTGTGACGAGACGAACGTCAACGCTATCTTCGCCGCAAGCTATGAACGTTTCCTCAATGGCCTGAAGCCATTTCTGCAATTGGGCCGGAGTTGCTGAATATCCATTCAAAGCATATTTTTCATTGCCTATCCCCACATGTTTTTCAAAAATGCGAGCGCCTTTTGCAATCGCTATCCTGGCATTGTCCACATTGTTCGGGTCTTCATGGGTGGAAAATCCGATCTTAATTCCCTGATATCTTTTTTTCAGAACATCAATCGTGTTCAATTGTTGATCTTTCTGTGCCGTGGGATATTCGGCCACACAATGCATAATGGAAAAGTGTTTTTTCCTATTGTCGAAAAAGGTCACGACACGATCAATTTCTTCAAAAGAGGCACCTGCAGTTGAAATGATGATCGGAAGATCGTATTTTGCAATTTCTTCCAGCAACGGCCAATCGGTAACTGAGCAGCTGGCAATTTTAAGATAGGCAAACTTCTGGTCTATTATTTTACGAACTGATACTTCATCAAAAGGAGTACAGAGAGTTTTGAAGCCAAGCTTTTCGGCTTCATTTTTGAAGGCCATAAAAGTTGCATCAGGGATTTTTGTTTCCGAAAATCTTTTTACATAATTCAAATCCATTCTATTTATATAATCAGGATGAATGAACGTATCGAGATCGCGATATTGAAATTTGAAAGCAAAATCAAATTGACTAAAATTTTTTGTTACCTCTGAGAACTCTCTGACTATTTTGAGACCATGCTCTTTATCACCCATGTGATTGTTGGCCATCTCGAGAACTACGAGTAATCTGTTAACTTTCTCTTGCATAATTTACTCCAAACAATCTTCGTCCAATCTAATTTAGCACAAGAAGAAATTACTGTAAGTGCCAAGGATGGTGACGCGCTGCACTCCAGCACATTTTCTAATGTTAAAGTGTCACGAACAAAAAAACAGATTACCATGGTATCCGGGAAATCATAAATGATGAATATATTCCATCGTAAGCAGTCCGAATTCGTCTACATTCAGGTCTTTTTCATTCTTCTTGCCTGTTTTTTTTCACAAGGGCACTTTCACTTCGATGAACATTTTCAGATTTTAGAATTTCTAAATTTCAAACTCGGACATATCAGCTCAAGCGAACTACCATGGGAGTTTTCCGCCCAAGTTCGTCCCTGGGCCCAGGTCTTCATTTATTTCGTGATTTCTAAATTTCTTTCATTTTTTGGTATGATCGATCCATTCACCCTACCCATTTTTTTTCGCTTTATTACGGCAATACTGGCAATCACCGCACTCTTTTTAACCGTTACGATTGTTCAAAGAAACGCGAATGCGCGTGATACAAAAGGCCTCTTATTCGCGAGTGTCCTCACGCTTTGGTTTTGGCCTTTTCTTTCAGCCAGAATCTCTGCTGAGTGTTTTAATGGTTTACTATTTTATAATGGCGTCCTGCTTTTCTTACTGAAAAAAAACTCATCCTGGTTTGTCCGCTTTCTTATATTTTTTGTCATGCTAAGTGCAACATGGGGCAGAGTCCAGCTTGCTCCGGCACTTCTTGGGTTTTGTCTCTGGAGCCATTTAATTGACCGCTCTTTGCAGCGCAATTTTCTTGTTGGATTTGCGGCCTTTGCGATCGCCATCTTGGTAAACTTGGGCGTCGATTTCTGGGGATATGATTGCTTGACACTTACTCCTTGGAATTACTTTTCTCAGAATCTACTGAGTCACCGTGCAAGTTCCTTTGGAGTCTCACCCTGGTATAGTTACTTTTTCTGGATGATTTCAAAATCAGGAAATCCTATCGGCGGACTGTGTGTTCTCATAGCTATGTTTTTTCTATGGGTGAAACGACCAACCTCTGTCCTGACATGGATCACGGTCCCTTTTATGGTGCTCCATCTATTTATCGGTCACAAAGAACTGCGTTTTCTATTTCCTATGGTCTTTTTTGTGCCACTGATTCTTGTGGAGTTCTTTGCGCCCTTTCTTGAGCGAAAATATGTGAGGTTATTTATCCACATCTTTATATTTTTGAATGTCTCAATTGGCTTATTCATGGCCTTGCGGCCTGCAAATGCTCTCATTCCAATTTACAAAACTATGGCAAAGCAAAAGCTTCCCGCTGACAAATTATTTTATTTTGGGGGAGAAAACCCGCTCAGACCAGGCGATTTACCCATGCATTGGTATCTATCTAAAAACATCCAAACAACACCGATTGAGAGCGCCACCGAAATTTCAAAGACTGATCACAGCTGGGTTTTTACTGATCGTCAGTTCCGTTGGAATGAATTGGAACAAAGGCATGGCTGTAAAAGACTGACGAAGTCATACTTTGAATTCTTATATCCCATCGTTCCAGACAAGATCATGTCAAAAACGAGAATATTTGATCTATGGGAATGCCAAGTGGTCGGGACCTAGAACGACAACGCCAATTTTTTCCATATAAAAAAGACGAACCAATTTCTGAGGCAATACGGCTTTTATCTGATCGAAATTGGCCTTTTTCATAAAATAAATGCCATCCACATAGGTTTGAAATGAGTTTTGGAGATCGGCCATCGGGATGCCTCTTGGTTTTGCATCATAAACAAACGAGAGATAATTGGCCCATGCCCAAAACTCATAAGCATCATCTACTAAAATGAAATCTGTTGATTGATTTAAGCGAGGTAATTGCTGAGTCATTTCAACTAAGGGACGGTCGCGGTCCGACTGCGCGCCAAAGGGAAAGA
>JAHFAA010000451.1 GCA_023250775.1 Bdellovibrionales bacterium | reverse complement strand
ATTGTAAAAGTGATTAATGAACATCAAAGTAAATTTGATAATAAAATTCAGCATTGGGGTGTCCTTGTTGTTGGCTTCATTTTCATCTTTAAGAAAGCAAGCGTCTTTTGAAAATACTTCTGCGGTTCCTCTAACAGAGTAAATGGTTCAGTCGCTTTGCCCGCCGAACCTCGCACTAGAGATCACTCATTTGTTGCACGCACTTAAGTTTTTTCTGTGAACTACTCCATTACCTAGGTCGTTGCATCTAAAGCGCATTCACTCATCTTTCTGGGCCTCAATGAATTTTAAAACAAGTTAGAGACGCGGCCCTTAAAATGGCCAGGCGTCCCCGAACAAATTCGATGTGCCATGATAATGTTGGATATAAAACGGAGGTATGCCAGTCATGAAATGGACGTGTCTTATCATTAGACCGTCATGAAGATATTGGGCCTTATCCTCCATCCCTAATTCACCCGAGACAATTCCTTTGCCAACTTCGACAACTACTTTTCCTGTCTGTACAGAGGAAGAAAAGGGTTGCCTCATATTTCACTTCCGTGTGAGTTCAGATGACAGAGATTCTTTAATGCTTTTTTGTCCTACAAGAATTCGTAGTTTTTTTCTTTCGGCCAAATCCTCCTGATAATCGTTGTTAAATGTATCGTTATTTTTTAGTAAAGAAAGAGTAATTCCCGCGAGCTTTCTGGCCAACGCAACTTTGGCATCCTTGTGATTTGTCCCCTTGGCCCTCAAGGCGTCATAATAATCACGAAGATTAGAATCACTTCTCATCGCGTTTTCTGCTGCTCCGATAAAAATATCTCGAAGCTCACGCCGGCCATGAACTCTTTTGTTGCCGTAAATTTTGCCCGCGGATATTTGAATATGCCTGACTAGCATGCAGTATCCCCAGAAGTGATGTTTCGTTTTAAAGCGTGCCGGTTGGCATACGATTGCCGTGATAATATTTGCTCGAATTAAACTGATTCCAGGAATCGACATTAGGTTTCTAATTGGACGGTACTTGGTTTTATTTTTTGTAAACCAGTCTAGGTATTTTATTTTTTCTAGCTCTAAAAAATCAATTTGGCGAAAAAGATTTTCTGCCACGAATTTTGCGGAATCGTGAGAGAGTTCCTGAACTCGCTCTTTGTTTTTATAGAAGTTGGACTCATCAGTCTTAATGGCCTCTGCACGAAAAACTGATTTTAAACGATTCTTAAAACGCACAATCTCTTGGACAATGTCGAGGTAACCACTGACCGAAGTTCTAAGCTGGCTCCAATGGGAGGAGTCATGAAAGACGGCCTTCAAGTGTCCAGTTCTAAGTTCCTCGGCCAAATGAAGTGCATCTCGAAAGTCGGTTTTTGCCCCCTGTTTCTTGGCCACATAAGTCGGGTTACAAACCAACAGATTATCGACTTTCTCTCTCAGAGATAAATATAACCATTGAGAAATTGTGGATTCTTCGAAGGTTAAATGTCTCTCGCCATTGATCTGTTCAATGGTCTGCCATAAATTTTTCTCTGAGGTGTCGACAGTTTTGCGAAGAACGCACTGACCATTTTGATCAAGAACCGCAAAAGTTGATGTTGATGAATGTGCATCCAGGCCGATAAAATACTTCATAAGCAGCATCTCCTTGTGATTTGAATGTTGGGTTGTTTCATTCATCTTTTCCAACATTCTAATGCCACTAGCTTTTTAAGCTTGACGCATCCAAGGTAATTCCCAGATTGACGTCCCAGTGGACTACGCCCAAAGGCGGTGCTGCTTTCTTACATTGTCATGAAGTGACTGGCAAAGGTGTGGCGCAAATCGTGAAAGCGAAAGTGGCGCTCAAGTGCTGCATGTTTTTGGGCCTTGCCAAAATCGCGATAGACGTGATGAGGATTGATGGGATTCCCTCTCGCATCTTCAAATACAAAATCACTTTTTCGACGTCCAAACATTGCAAGCAGCAAGGCCTTTACCTGAGTATTCATTGGTACAATCCGCCGCCGACCCGTCTTAGTTGTGGCCCTATAACCCCAGCGGTCGCGAATCGCCCCGACTTCAATCTGTGAATGCTGGAAGTTAATTCTTTCCCACTTAAGGCCAGACAATTCCCCTCGGCGCATCCCTGAGTTCATCGCGATAACGTAGAGAGGGTAGTTTGGGTTTTGAGCGTTGATGCGAAGAAATTGATTGATCTCGGTCTTGGTCATGTAGATTTCTTCGCACAACTCTTCTTTCAGATTTTTAAATCCCTTCATCGGACTTGAGCGCAAATACTCTTCTTCAATGGCGGCATTCAGGAGTGCGCGCAAACGTCGCAGGATGATGTTGATACCCCGGTCGTTATGGCCATTTTTTTTCAAGGCCACGACCAGTTTGTCGATATGGTGGCGTTGAATTTCGTTTAAGCATAGGCCGCCAAAATGGGGAAGGAAGTGTCGACGCAGGCACTGCTCGTAACTTCGGTAAGTGCTTTTAGAGCGATAGACAAGAACTTTTTCCTCAAGCCATTTTTTTGCAAAGAACTCAAAATCCACTTTCTCAAAATGTTTTAGGCCGAGTTCCTCGGCATTTCTAAGCGATACATGTTGGGCCTTCCAGGCCTCAGCATCACTCTTGCGTTTGAAGGTTCTACTAATCGGCAGGCCTTCGATGTAAATTTTCACACGATATGCTCTACCGTTTTTTCTTTTAAGCTGTTCCATGGTGTCTCCTTTGATGGAAAACAGTGGCGCAAGCTGTGACGGTAGTTGTCTTTTTTGAGGTGATCAAAAGGGGGCCTGTTGATTGGCCCCCTACTTGTTTTGAATTGTAAAAGAACAGCTCGAACCTTAGCACTCTAAACCTCGTCTTGGAAGGATCGTTTGCCGCTCCAACCACTTGATTAGATCGGGCCTGCTGAAGCGGACAAGCGCCCCAATTTTAATATAAGGAATCTCCTTTCTGAAAACGGCCGTACGTACTCGACCTTCTTTTAGGTTAAGTAGTGTTGCTGCTTCTTGAACTGTTAGCAATTCCATCATGTCCTCCCTTAATTAATGTTGAGCTTCTTCACAAAATGGCACCCATCCTCCTCTCGATTTTTCTTTTGTCCTGTTAACTTTTTACCACCTCCTTATTTTATTTTTTTCCTTTTGCCCCTGCCTGATCTGTCCACCTCTAGCATTTATTGACTCAAAACTGACCATCCTCCCAAAATTCGTGATGGGGGGATGGTCAGTTTTGCTGTCTTATAAATAGCGGAGTTCATAGGACAAATCAGGCAGGGAAAAATCCACTGTAACTTTTCGTAACCTATCCTATAACCCGTCTTGTAACCTTGCCTCTCTTGTAATC
>JAHFAA010000068.1 GCA_023250775.1 Bdellovibrionales bacterium | reverse complement strand
AAAAACAAAGAACTTCTTACTGCCATTACGTTTGAAAGTTTGTTGACGGAGAGAAATGATGAAGCGGAATTTTTAGGTAAGTGGAATTCCCTTTTGAGGTTGTTTAATTTGTTTCAAATGCTGTCGGATAGGATTGTTTGTCGGGTTTGGGCGGAGAGCAATGAGTCCTGATACCTGGAAAGGCGGGATGTTTGTATCATAGTTGATTAATTCGGGTTGCCAACACAACTTCTATTTACTAGTGTTTCCTGTAACCAACTTTGTTTCGACCAAGCTCGGGTGCCATATCGGCTACGCCAAGCAAGGAAGAGACGCCGCCAAGGTTGCACATTGGACCTTGGACGGTCGAGTCGAGATGAATCATGTCTCCCTCGTTAGAAGGTACGGGACTCCTAATCTCGTATTGGCTGTAACCGTATACATACAGGCAGCGGTAGAGATTGTTAAAGGGGGAACGGAGAGAAAGTCGGCGTCTGCCTCACGTTATCGCACTAGCTTGTTGACCGAATGGCTCAAAAAGCTACATTTAAGATGGGGAGGTGGGCAATGTTCGATTTTCTAAGCGGGTTGTTTGGTTCCTGGGTGGTGCTGCGATGCGTTACTGTCGCGATCGGCCTTGGGACAGCCAACTTTGTTTCGACCAAGCTCGGGTGCCATATCGGCTACGCCAAGCAAGGAAGAGACGCCGCCAAGGTTGCACATTGGACCTTGGACGGTCGAGTCGAGATGAATCATGTCTCCCTCGTTAGAAGGTACGGGATTTAGGTAGTCTTGGTGCGGCTTACTGTATGCCCAGGACAATAGCTAGGAGTTATTCATGCCTGTTAAGAAGACTAAAAATCTTTACGCAAAAGTATGCCATCTTTCTAATCTAGCGCGGGCCTGGGAAGTTGTTCGTAAAAACGGCTTGAACTCGCGTTCAGATATTTCCAAAAAGCAGATTAGAGATTTCGAAAATGGCATCAGGAAAAAACTTCAACACATTCAAGCGCAATTAAAGTCAAAGACATTTAGATTTTCGTTGGCGAGAGGAGTCCCGATTCCTCGTGAAGGTAAAGACGACAGGCCTTTAGTTGTCTCTCCAATTGAAAATAGAATAGTACAAAGAGCAATTCTACAGGTGCTTCAATCTGAAGAGGGCATTCGAAAACATCTTCATGTCTCAACTAGCTTTGGCGGCATTGAGGATCGAGGTGTGAAAGATGCCCTGAAATTAATCGCGTTGAAAATTAGTAAAGGTGCTGAGTACTTTGTACGCTCTGATATAAAAAGCTTTTTCACAAAAATCCCGAAAGAGGAAGTTTTAGAAATAATATTTAAATCAATTTCCGTCAGGGATGAACATTTTGAAAACCTATTATCAAATGCGATTAGGACAGAATTAGAAAACCTTGACTCCCTTGGTGAAAAGGCGTCACTCTTTCCATTGGATGATACCGGTGTCGCTCAGGGGTCCTGCCTTTCTCCACTCCTGGGCAACATTTTTCTGAGTGAGTTCGATTCCATTTCTAATAGTGATGACGTTACCTGCATTAGGTTTGTAGATGACTATGTAATTCTTGGGCCAGATCTCAAATCAGTAAAAGCAAAATTACTAAAAGGAAAGGACCACCTCAATCAACGGGGCCTAGAGATATATGACCCTTTTGGAAGCTCTGAAAAGGGTAAAAATGGGAAGGTTCTCGGCGGTTTTGAATTTTTAGGTTGTGATATTTCGCCGGGAAGAATTAGTCCATCTACAAAAAGCATTGAAAATCTGAAAGAGAAAGTTCAGCAAAGGATAAGCAAGAGCTTTCATCCAACTCAAAATACGACATATGCCGAAACTCTGAATGGCCTTAAAAATACGGTGTATGGCTGGGGAAATAGCTATTCATTTTGCAACAATCAAAATCTTATATCTAGCTTGGATAAATGGCTGATTAACGAAATTGTTCGCTTTCATAAAAACTATATTAAGAATCTTGAAAAAATTGCTGACCCAGGAAGTCTTGTACAAATGCTTGGGGTAAGCCCGTTGATCTCATGTAAGCATGACCCGATCTACATGGACAAAAAATTGCAAAAGAAGTGAATTATTAATAGTAGAGAAAAGTGTGGTGAGGAAGCTATGTTTAAAAATATGATCCGGGAGATAGAGAAAATCAGCAAGCAGCAAACCATATCAATCCCAGTGAAAGCCGATAAAGATGGTTGCATAGACAAGGAATGCCCTGTTGAGGATTGTTGTTTTGGATTTAAGGTCAATGAAACCGATTGGGCAAATCTATTTAAAGATGAAGCGGTATATTGTCCACAATGTGGTCATGTGGCCCCATCAAAATCGTGGTGGACGAAAGAGCAAATTAAAGAAGCGAAAAAGCAAGCATTTAATTTTGTGAAATATCAAGTCGGAAATGCTCTCTCTCTGGGGGCAAAAGACTTCAATCGGCAGCCTCAGAATGGTTTCATAACTTTTAAATTAAAAGTTAACGGAGTTCAATCACGATATGTGATTCTGCCGATTGAGGCTCAGGAAGCAATGGAGCAAAAAATTGTATGCAATCAGTGCAATGCACGCTTCTCTGTTATTGGGGCCGCATTTTTCTGCCCATGTTGTGGTCATAACTCTGTTGAAAGGATGTTTGATCAAACTTTAGAGAAAGTAGTGAGTAAATTAAACATAACTGACAAGTTTAAAGCTGTATTGGATGATTCGGGACAAAAAGATGAAGCAGTCATTACTTGTCAGTCTATTATTGAAACCTGTCTTTCTGACTGCGTTACCGCCTTTCAGTTCTTCTGTGAAAAAAAATATCAAACTCCAGTGGGAGAAAAAAAAATTTCGAGTCAATCCTTTCAAAGAATCGACTTCGGAAGTTCGGCCTGGAAAAAAGTCCTCGGCCAAGGGTATGAAGATTGGATTACCAAAGAGGAGTGTTCCGAGTTAAATATTCTCTTTCAGCGAAGGCATCTTTTGCAACACTGCAATGGAATTGTAGATGAAAAATATCTTGAAAAAACTGGTGATCAAAAATATCGTCTCGGCCAACGGATCGTTGTTTCAAAAAACGACGTTGAAAAACTACTGTTTATCATAAAGATGCTTGCATCGAACATTCGACTTATGACAGGAACGTCGAGTCTCACCTAATCACCGGCACTTCAGTTTCGGCCTAAGCTTGCGTACTTGTACTGCATTCGATGATCCAAGCTTTGCAGGAAAGAATATCAGACATGTAGATAATGAAAAAAAGAACTATGTTGTGCAGCCAGTTCTTTCAATAATGCAACTTTAAAATAGTTCACTCCATAAATGGGAACCATTGCATTGCGCTTGTTGTTGATTGTATTTTGCAAGTCTGCCGCTTGCGCCGCGTCCCTGCACTCGCTTGTTAGTTCCTCAAAGTAACAACCGACGACCGCACCGTAAATGTTGATTAGCTTTAATTTATTAAAATGATTTTGCACAACAGATTGCGCATACGATATGAGTCCCGTAAGTTGCAAAGAGAATACAATTGATGGCACCGCACTTGAACCTGGGAAAATTATGCTACATTTTAGAAATTCAATATCTAAAAAATCGTCATAGTAAAAATTGATGAATTCTCTAACTCCTGCGCTGTCGTATACGCGAGTAGATTTATTTGTATTACAGTCTTTGCAGCATGGAATGAGGTTAATTGTTGCGGCAGATAAGAGGGGGTATATTTCCTTTGGGAAAAAATGGTCGATGCTTTTATTGAGATTAATTCCACAATATTGACAATACTCTTTGGTATAATTTGAAGTCTGACCAAAACGCATTTGTGTGATTATTTCCTTGAATGCATTTGTTCGACTTGAAAACACGCTAGTGTATTGGTCTCTTTCATGTGGCTGGATTATCGGTCGGTTAATTGCTTGCAGCAATGGAAGTTTATTAATGTAATCATCTATGGCCTGTTCTACCAATGGCGTGTGATTGGTCAGAAAAGTTTTTACCGGTTCATGCTTTGCTAGAATAGAATTTGCATAAGACATCTTTGGACAACCCGGGGGCAGGGCGAGCTTTCTCATGTGGAGCCCTGGGCATATTTATTTTTTAAAAATATTTGAGTACCAATGCTAAGCCTATTTTCAAACTCGCTCATGACTTCATCAAAATTTAAGTTTTTAGAAATCTCACTTAGTTTTGATTTGTACATACTTTGATGTTCGACAACATTAAAAACGGTGGAAATTATTTCATTTATATTCCCCCCGAAAGTTTCAATATCAAGTTGTCTTATGTCTACTCTGCCGCTGTGCTTTTCCATTACGCGTATGTATTTTCGAGGTATCTCTGCTAGGATTAGTGGAGAATGAGTGCAAATTATTGAGAAGGAGTTATAGTCCTCAAGAATTTTGTAGAAAACCTTCAATATTGTTGAGGTGGCGTTGGGATGAAGGTGATTTTCTGGTTCGTCAAATAGGATCAATGATTCATGTCTAATATTTGCAAGAATATCAGTGATGATGGAAATAATCATTGTTTGCCCAGAACTAAGCATTTCTCCGGGGAAGATGTCTTCAATCCTTAATACATTCTGGTCTGATAAAAACCGTTCAAAATATTCTTGTTGGTCCATTAGTTCGCATATTATTTCAACCCATTTTGCATTTCGCTTTAGTGAATGGATTTCTTCAAGCGCTTTGTTGATGTTGTCTTTAATCCTTTGCTTGTTAAGGATTCCTTCTCCGTCCTGGAGTCCACAATACTTATAGCTGAATTTATCACTTGAAGCGGGCTTGGCAATATTGTCAAATACACTATAGGAGATCGCGATAATTTTATCAAAAAGCGGCTTATCCCCAATGAATTCGCCTTGGGATACGTTTTCATTGCTTAAGACATTCGCCAGTCTAGACATGCATTGTGTTTTGCCAACTCCGTTTTTGCCGACAAGCCCATTTATTCTGAATGGCAAATGATCTTGGTGTTCAAAATCAAAGTTGATAATATGTGGGTTACTGAATGTGCTTAACTGAAACGTGAAATCAAACTTGAAATATCGATCTTGCTTCGAATTCTGTAAGATGGCGCTTCCTTCTTCCAGCGCTTTAATGGCAGGCGTAAAACGAAGTAGAGAGGTTTTAAAACCATCGTGGCCTTCAAAAGCATTTCTAATTTCTTTGCTGTAGACCACATCTCGTATAGAGATAAGAAGAGTTTTCTTTATTTTGGGTGGTAATTTCGAGATACGTTCGTAGAACAAAGGTTCTTGGCCGAGAGAGCAAAGCTTTTTATCAAGTGCCTCAAAGACTGACGGAAGAGAAGTAATCTTGAAATCAGAGTGTAAAATCTTTACTCCGCCGAGATCCTCGGCAATAATGTCACCTGCTTTTGTACCCTTGATGTATATTTTTAGATGAAAATAAGTTTGGTAACTGAAGTCATCCCAGTTGTCCGCCGTGAGAACGCAGTACGGTGGCTTATCAACAGGCGGTGTTCCTTTCCATGGAATAACATAAAATTTCATAGCTTATTATAATAATGAGCTATGAATATCGCTACTGGAATACTTTTCCGCGCAAGTGCTAGCGCAGAGTAGCTTCGTGGAGTTGTGTCCTGTCTCTGATAGTTAACCGGCGCGGTTGAGTATCAGGGCAGAGGCGAAAAAAATGTTATATAAAATGTTGGCTAGGCCTCAGAATATAAAATCATCCTCTTCCTGGTGGCTTTCGACAACTTGCCAAGTTCCAGCGGCGCATGGATTGAAAAACTTGCATCCGATCTCTTTTTTTTTGAGGCTGACGGCCTCGGTGTCTTAAAGCTTAGGCATTTGTTTTGTTCTTTCTAATGATCTTGACTACTGCCATATTGCTGTCGTAATACTGTCATATTGTAGTCGTATGATGTTGTAAATAAATGGGTTACTTTCATTAAAAAGTGAAAGGAGCTATATGGAAGAAATCATGGCAAAGAACATAGGAAGAGCGAAATTTGTAAAAAAAGCGCGTCAAGAGCGGGCATGGTCACAGTCACAGCTTGCGACGATCGCAGATGTTAATCTTCGAACAATTCAACGACTTGAAAAAGATGGAGCTGCCTCTTTTGAAACCTTGATGGGGGTTGCACAAGCATTCAAAATTGATGTTAAGGAGTTAAATCTAGCTTCTGGCGTAAGTGACAAGAAGGTAAAGGTCACACAGCAGGGAAAAGTTCACTTACTGCCTCGTCTTGTTTCTGGGAAAAGTCTTACTGATGTGGTTGTTGGATCGGAACAATTTCAGTTTGAACACGATGAAGATCATGATCCAAGATCAATCGCAGCTATGAAGGATATTTTAAAGTTACTTCAGGGCGATGTGGTGAGATTGTACGATTCAGCCCCCATAGAGAGGCTCAATGTTGAGGCAGAACTTTCTCAAGAGCTTAAAGGCCTTGAAGATTATGGTTACTATTTATTTGGAATCAAGCGGATAATTCCACGGATTCTTGGCAAAGAGAAAATAGAAATAACGATGTGTACTCTTTTTATGAGTCATTCTCGCTCACCTAAAATAATTCGAGATAAGAAGTTAAACATGTATATACCTGCCATACTAACTGAACTCGCAAGATAAGGGAGGGGCAGATGGCAGCAGTTGACGTTAATGATTTTACCCAAGCAAAAGACTGTGTCTTTGAAGGTGAACGCTATTCTGTTCGTGACAACGGTGCAATTCTCCGTCACTCGTCAGAAGGGAAACGCGCCCGAGCAAATGATAATCACTGGACGTTTGGTAAAGTGAACAAAGATAATGGATATTTGCATTTGGCCAGTGTGCGAATTCATCGAATTGTAGCAACAGCGTTTCATGGCGCTCCACCAGACCCCAAATATGTTGTCGATCATATTGACTCAAACCGACAGAATAACCGTCCAGAAAATTTAAGGTGGCTGACGCGTTTAGAGAATACTCTTCAAAATCCTGTTACTCGAAAAAAGATAGAATACCTGTGCGGTAGCATTGATGCATTTCTTGAAAATCCTTCGATGCTAAATGATCGTCCGATTGAGCCAAACTATTCATGGATGCGGACAGTGACAAAAGAAGAAGCTGAAAACTGTAAGTCCCGCATGGCCATTTGGGCAAACTCTGAAAATAAATCGTATAGACGTTCAAATGGCATTAAATATCGTTCTTTATTTGAAAAACAAGTTTATAGGCCACTTAATAAATTTGACGCTGGCTTTGATAGAGCGCCTGGACTTGATATAACAAAGACGCTTTGGTGTGCGACTTACATGTTCGATCCCAATTATTTCCCTCTTTGTCCTGAGAGCTTTGATAATGATCGGCTTGAAGAGTATTTTCAAAGCATAAAAGCAGGAGAAGTATTTGCATATACTGAAACTTATGAAGATCATCCAGAGTGTTATTTCTCATTAACTACTGTTGATTCTGTAATACAAAAAGATAAGCAAGCGATCTTTGTACTTTGTGAAAGATCAGGTGGTAAATGGATGATTGTCGGAATTGAACTTTATGAGAAGAATAAGTGGTTCATTCACTATAATCTTGGTGTGTATTCCGTTAAGGAAGAGGCCGAGAGCGCGTTTGTTGAAAAACAAAGATTGAGTGTAGAAAAATTTTATAATGAGACTTATAAAAATGCCTATAGCTAAGTCTTTTTCGGTTACCTAAGATAAAATTCAAGAAACTTTAGAGCATCGTCCTCCATGATGATGGGTTTCGTTCCAAATTGTTTGATCCAATTCTCGACGATGGCCTTTGCAATATTTTCCGGAAGAGAGAACTCTTCAACGAGAAAGCTTGTCATTTCTTCATCAGAATCACGGTCTGTGGCGTTGGCGAGATAGTCGGCAATGGCGATCATGTTAATACTATGGTTCACGATTAAGCTCCTTGTTTGATTATAGTCTAGTTGTAGAGGGGAAGGCCTAAGCCTTTCCCCAAACCTGAGCAACTTTCGTTATTTCAAAGTGTCGGTCTCGTTCAATATTAAGGCCAAAGGGAAGTCGAAGCGCTTCAAGCTCATTGAGCGAAAAATACCCAAACTCTTTCTCATGCAGGTCAACGAGGCCAAAGAATATAAAGTCATCCTCTTCCTGCTGGCCTTCGACCACGTACCAAGTTCCGGCACCACATGGATTGAAAAATTTGCAGACGATCTCTTTTTCTTTGAGGGGAATGGCCTCGGTGGCGTAAAGCTTGGGCAGTTGGTTTCTGATTGCTTGGGTGAGTAATTTCATCTTAATGCTCCTTGGAAAAGTGATTTTCATTTTGTTGTGAAATCGAAGGAACGAAGTCGAGCGGATTTCAAGAAGAATCTCGGAGGGTTCCCCTTGGGAGACCGACGATTGTTCTGGAAATGCAAGTGAGCGAAGTGGACGATCACTTGCACAACATGAAAATCACGATCATTCTGGAGCATCTAGTGTTAGGAATTGCGTCCATGGTTAGTCAAATTTGGGGCAAATAGATCTCAGCTTCGTTTCAAATATGCAATTTCCGTATTAATTGGCTTGCAGACTATAGAAATTGAAAAAAATGTATGTAAGGTGAGCGAAGTAAGTTGATGGTGTGGGTGCAACAATAAGGAGAATAATCATGAATTATGAAATTACTATGCATTCAAAAAAATCGACGAAACCTGGGATAGCTGAGCTATTGGCAGAATCATCACTCCTAATGACCATGATGTCTTGGTCCCCATTTTCTGCCGTAGAGATTGTGGCAGAAGAGGTATTAAAAGAAACAGCTAAAGAGTGGGCAAGCGTAATTCAGCATGATCTTGAGTGATTTACTCTATGTCTAGAATGGGCAAATCTTTTATCCCAATAATCATATTTCTGAGGTGATGATAGAATGAATCCATCACTTCATTGGTTCTGTTAATGCGATATTTTATTATAACCTGCTTGATTCTTGTCTCTCTTGATGTCACATGGGCGAGAGGGAGGGGATATTCAGGTGGATCACATTCATCTAGATCATCTTCAAGCAGAAGCTATTTACCAAGGCATTCTACAAGTTCGAGTCGGAGCTATCCCCCAAGACGTACTTCAACTAGGACCTACACTCCAAAGAATTCCTCAGGCAAGCACTCAAAGACCTATTGCGTATCTTGCTCAAGGGATTCTCATGGCAAGATAAAAAGAAGCTCCAAGGCCACAACTCAATTTAAGAAGCAAACTGGTTATCCGCATGGCCGCCCTGGTTATATCATCGATCACAAAGTTCCTTTAAAGAAAGGCGGGAAGGATAGTCCAAGTAATATGCAGTGGCAGACGAAGGCCGCAGCAAAACAAAAAGATAAGTGGGAGTGAGGGGAGAAAAAAGCTATGGCGGAATATAAAAAGGGAATACTAACTCGAATTAGAACTCTTGGGCATGATGAGGAATGGCTCAAGGACAAGATTGAGGAAGATCCGTCTATCCTAGGATTAGGTGATCTGGATATCGTGCAACGAGAAAGGTCACAGAGCAGCGGGGGGAGGATTGATTTTCTGATGAGCGATGCTGACAATGATATTCGCTATGAAATTGAAATAATGCTAGGGACTCTAGATGAAAGCCATATAATAAGAACGATTGAATATTGGGACATAGAAAGAAAGAGATATCCTACGTTTGAGCATCGGGCCGTAATAGTAGCTGAGGATATCACGAATCGTTTTTTTAATATCATCAGTCTTTTTAATCAGGCCATTCCAATCATTGCACTTCAGCTTAATGCCTTCACTTTCGAAGAAAATGTAATCCTAACATTTACGAAAGTTCTGGATGTCCAAGAGCTTGGAAGTTTTGAAGAGCAGGGGCCTATTGAAAAAGTTGATCGACAGTACTGGGAGAAAAAAGTTGGAAAAACAGGACTTCAGACGGCCGATGAGTTAATTCTACTGGTACCTGGTGAAGCCAGTAAAAAAGAGATTACTTACAACAAATCCCATATGGCTATTGGCACGACGGGTGTGAATTTCCTATGGCTTCATCCAAGAAAGGCGGAAGGCTATATTCATTTACACCTGAGAGTCAACTCCGATGGACGTGTTGATATTTTAAATCAATTTAAAAAAGCAAATATCGATGCAAAATTTCGTAACAATGAGAAAGAACTTGTCGTGAAACTATATTCTGCCCAAATAAAAGAGAATAAAACAATTTTAGAAGAAATTTTTAAAAAATGTGAAGCATGGTCAAGGGAATAGTGCTTTTTCATTGCTTGAGTGGATGCGAGTGGAAGGTCAAAGCATGATGCTTGTGTGCCTTTTGAAAAAGAATCGTAGAATGTGTTTTAAAGCTGACTTTGTAAAATTAGCAAACAAAATATGGGGATTGCATGATGTTTAAAGCGCTAAAGATTTATGATTGGAAGCATTTTGAGAAAATAGATTTAATTTTTCATCAAAGAATTACTATTTTAACGGGGGCAAACGGAAGTGGGAAAAGTACAATTATTCGTTTGCTTGCCCGTCACGTTAATTGGCAATTCAACGAATTAAGTACTCCAGAAAAAGATGAATCGACGGGACTTTTGCGATACTACGCAAGGAAATTACTTCCGAAATGGTTTGATGGGAAAAAGAAAACAGAGGTAGAACTTGGAAATGTAATAGGTGAGATTACATACTCAAATAATCAAAAGGTTCAGGTTCATATTTCTCCTAACGTATCAAATCCACAATATAGTATTTCTATAAATAACCAGCAGGGGATAAGGGGGTTACATATTCCTGCATATCGCCCTCAGTATATTCATCAGCCGGTTCAAAATCTTTCGTTGAATCCAAAGAGCCAAGAGGAAGCATTTAATAACTCTGCAAATGCTTCTAGAAGTACTTTTGGAGGGGGAGCAAATCAGTCAGGTCTTTTTTTAAAAGAAACTTTAATTAATTGGATTCATCACGGATACGGTAATCAAATAAACCAGGGTATATCTAAATATAAAGATTTATTTCATGGATTCGAAGCTAAGTTAAAAATTGTTTTACCTCCGGCGCTAGGATTTCAAAAATTTGAGGTGCGAAATACAGAATTATTGTTGCAATGCAGTTCGGGTGATTACATTCTCGATGCTTCATCGGGGGGAATTACTGCATTGATAGATCTCACGTGGCAACTATTCTTGGCTGATAACGGGAAAGATAATTTTTTAGTCATAATTGATGAAATTGAAAATCATCTGCATCCTTCAATGCAAAGAAGTATACTGGGTGATTTAAGTACAGCGTTTCCGTGCGCAGTATTCATTGTCTCTACTCATTCCCCTTTTGTAGTCGGAAGTGTTGAGGATTCATTTGTATATGCACTCGCATTTAATGAAAACAACCGAGTATATAGCCAAAAGTTAGATCTAGTGGATAAAGCAGGTACCGCTTCTGAAATTCTTAGAGATGTATTAGGTGTTTCAGTCACTTATCCTGTTTGGATTGAAAAAAGAATTCAAGCAATATTATATAAATACCAAAGCACAGAACTAAATGAAGGAAATATTAAATTGATGTCACAAGAGCTAAAGGAAGAAGGTCTTAGCAATCTCATCCCGGTTGCCTTAACCCATTATTTGGAAAATAAGGAGATTAAGAAATGATTAGGCTAGTAAAAGGCATCGAACCTGAGATTCTTGCAACAAATAAAGGAAGCTGGCTGCGCGATTTAAATACTGAAATGGACACTGGATTAACTGTTAACAAAGCCCCAAGTTCGAAAAAATATAACCAGCCAACCGTTAAAAATTCCCTTATGGCTGAATCAAATGGTAAATGTATTTATTGCGAGAGCAAAATAAAACATGTAGATCATGGTGAAATTGAGCATATAAAACCGAAGTCTAAATACCCTCAGGAGATATTTACGTGGGAAAATATGGGCTTTGTCTGCGCCATTTGTAATAATAAAAAAAATGATCGATATGATCCAAGTATTCCCATTATCAATCCATACATCGAAGGACCTTCAGATTATTTAGTTGTAGTTGGTGCTGCTTTTTTTGCAAGGCCTGGAAGTGATAGAGCTCAAATCACTATTGAGACAGTTGAGCTGAATCGAGTAGAGCTAGTTGAGAGGAGAAATGACAGAATAAAGCAACTTCACACTCTACTTGAAAAAGCCAATCGTCTTCCTGAAACATTAAAGAAAGCAGTTTGGGATGAAATTAGGGCGTTTGTGTCTGAATCATCGGAATATTCGGCGGCTACGAATGCTTTCTTGAATGCATTTTCTTAACTGAGACTGTTGAGATATATGCACAGGATAAAGTTCTACAACCTCGTCTTTCAAAGCATATATATGATTTTTTCAACTTCTGAATTCCTCTGTAAAAGAAAAGGCTTTGCGAGAGGTCGATTTTCATTAGCGAGTTGTATGTCATAAAAACAGTTTGTTTCGCTTCAGTGAGCCATGCCAATTACAACACCGCTCACCAAGTAACTTTAAAACCGCCCCCCCCCCGAACAAATATTG
>JAHFAA010000450.1 GCA_023250775.1 Bdellovibrionales bacterium | reverse complement strand
TCTTTGGCGCTAAAGATATGATCTTCTTTCCACAAGTTTTGAATCTGTTCAAGTTTTAGATCACCGAGGCCCAAAGCCGCGCCTAGGGCCGCACCGTAGGCCGTGGTCTCGATAACTTTCGGACGAATAATTTTCACATTTGAAATAGTTGCTTGCATTGCAAGTAATAAATTATTTACAACAGCGCCACCATCAACTTTTAATGCACTTATGCTCAGACCAGAATCGGTGCGCATGGTTTGAACCAGGTCATTTATCGAAAAGCAAATACCTTCTAAACATGCGCGAGCAATGTGCTGATTGCCAGAATCTCGAGTGAGTCCAAGGAGAGCGCCCTTTGCTTCGCTGATCCAATAGGGTGAACCGATTCCGGTGAAAAAAGGCAGAAAATAGATAAATTCCATTTCCTTTAAGTTTGAAACTTGGTTGGCGAGGCCCTCAATTTCGGAGCTAGATTTAACAATTTTTAGATTGTCACGAAGCCACTGAACGGCGGCGCCAGCAATGTAGCAACTGCCCTCGAGAGCATAAAATTTGTTACCTTTAATGGAATGGGCAACGGTGGTAAGGAGACCGTTCTTTGAATGAACAATTTCTTTTCCCGTATTTAGAAGAAGAAACGCACCCGTGCCGTAGGTGCATTTTATTTCTCCGGCGCCAAGACAGGCCTGGCCGAATAGTGCCGACTGCTGATCGCCAAAAAGGCAAGAAATCGGAATATTGTCAGGGAGAAAATCCAGTCCGTGGGTGACGCCAAAATTGTCAAAGGTATCTTTAATGGTTGGAAGAACAGATTTATCAATCTTAAAATATTTCAGTAGATCATCATCCCACTGACACGATTTGAGATTCATCAACATTGTGCGAGAAGCATTTGTGGTCTCGGTTACATGGGAGCGACAGCCAGTAAGTTTAAAGGTCAAAAAAGTATCAATGGTGCCGAACAACACTTTTTTATTTTTGTAGGCCTGTTTAACATTCTCATTATTGTTGATAAGCCAATGAATTTTTGTCGCGGAAAAATACGGATCGACGGGAAGACCTGTCTTCTGTTTTATTTTGTCCTGCATTCCATCTTTGATCACGTCTTTGCAAAAATTACTGGTCCTTCGATCCTGCCACACAATGGCCATGGCAAGCGGATTTCCGTCACGATCAAAAGCACAAGTGGTTTCGCGCTGGTTTGTGATTCCGATGCCGACAACGTCAGTGGCCTTGGCGTTGGTTTTTTTGAAAAGATTCGTGACGGTTTCGCTCACAGATTTCCAGATCTCGTTGAGGTTGTGCTCCACTTGTCCGGGTGAGGGATAAAATTGTGGGTGCTCCATCGTAACTTTATCAATGAAATGAAAAGTTTTTGCATCAACAAGGATCGCGGTCGTGCCAGTGGTGCCTTGATCAATCGCCAAATAATATTTCATGCTTAATCCTTGAAATAAGGTGAATTAATTTTTTTTAAGTTTTACTGTGTCGTTCGTCGGTGCGGCGATGATTGTAACCAATTTTTCCCATTGAACGCCAACACCTTTTTCAAGGCCAAAAATCATGAGGCGGGAGAGAAAAAGCATAATGAGAAAGAGAAAGAGGAATTCAATGAACGACTGTCCAAACTCATTGTTTATTTGATTAGAAAGATCAGGTTTATTATCTATATCGGCCATGTTATGACTATCTTGTAAATTTTCTATTTTGATATAATTTTAGAGTTAATGAAGATTTTTAAAAGAGCGAAAATAGTACCCTTTTTGATTTTTACCGCGATTTTCGTGGGGATTCTAGCTACGCAGATTGCCTTAAATAACTTCAAATTGGTCGCCGGACCCACAACTCTTGAAAGTAACCGCCTTGCTCATCTTGAGCATGAGTATAAAACGCTCAAATTAACAGATCAAAATGGTTTGAATTATGAGGTCGCCAAATCCTCGGCCAAGATTGTCATCATAAATTTTTGGGCCGCTTGGTGTTCTCCCTGCTTAGAGGAACTGCCTGGGCTCGTACAATTGCAAAAGAAATTTACACCAGGTGAAGTTGCAATTTATGGTGTGAATGAAGACGTCGAGGATCAAGATAAGAACATCACCAGAATAGCAAAAAAATATGTCGTAGAATTTCCAATCATTCCTGATAGAGATTCACTAATTGCCAACAAACTCTTTATTGCAAATCTACCTCAGACCCTCATTTTCAAAGATGGGAAATTAATTGACCTGATTCAAGGACAAAAAGATTTTGCAGCAGTTGAATTCATAGAATCGTTGAAATCAGCAATCAAACATTAACGAAATAGTTTTCACCCCAATTGTAGGTGATATTTTCAAGGCAATCAGTTTTGAAAATAGAGAAGCGTGGCAAGAAGCCTGGCAAGATGGCGCCACTTTTTTGCAGTCCAAGTGCCCCAGCCGCGTTGAACGTGATTGCACTCCACATTTCAGCAACATTCATTTTATAAGAGGGGGCAGCGATGCTGGCAAGCAAGAGCAAATTATCAAAATGGCAACTTCCAGGATTAAAATCAGAGGCCATGGCCACTTTTACGCCGGCGTCTAAAAAGTCTCTGGCCTTTGCCATGCCTTTGCCAAGAAAGAGACCGGTTCCAGGAAGCAGTGTTGCCACGGTTCTCGACTTTGCGAGGGCATTTATACCGGTGCTGGAAGTTTTAAGGAGATGATCAGCGCTTAAGGCGTTGAATTGAGTTGAAAGAAAAGCACCATTGTTATCAGCAAATTCGTCAGCATGAATTTTCAAAGGAATACCAAGACAGGAAGAATAGAAAGCAACTTTTTCCAAATCTGCATCGTCAAAATATCCTTGCTCATGAAAAATATCGACAAAATCGATAAGGTCTTCTTTCGTCGCAAGCTCAAGAGTGGGAAGTACGACATCTTCAATATATTCACCAGATTTTTTGTGTGTATGGGGAATAGCATGGGCGGCCATGAGGGTGCAAAAGATGCGAATGCGAGGTGCATATTTGTGTTTAAGTTTGTCGATGATTCGGCAAAGTTGAAGTTCTCCTTCGATGCTGAGAGAGTATCCTGACTTTATCTCAAGCGTTGAAACACCACAGTGCAAAATCTTTTTGATTCGTTGATCGGCCAAGGTAAATAAAGCATCAAAAGAAAGTTCATTTGTTTTTTGAACGGTGTGATTGATGCCGCCGCCTTGTCTGGCAATTTCTTGATAATCGGCACCATTGAGACGTTGTATATATTCGCGTGCGCGATCTCCGCCGAAAACGAGGTGGGTGTGGGAATCAATTATTTCGGGAAGCAACACATGACCGGCAAAAGAACGTGTGGAGGTAATATCATAATGAGCGGGAATGGCGGT
>JAHFAA010000449.1 GCA_023250775.1 Bdellovibrionales bacterium | reverse complement strand
TGGTAACTCCTGAATGGGAAAGTCAGATGAGACAGGCCATCACGGCGGGAGATGAGGCGCGACAGGCCCGGCTTCAGTCGCAATTAAAAAAGAATGCCGCTCCCTTGATTATGGAAAAGGCCTTACCCGAAAGGTTGCGTGAACATGTGGCAAGTGTCAGCGCTCGAACCAGTATCACTCAAGGAGTCGTCCAGGCCTATCGCAAGTGTCTGGGAAAAATAAAGGATGATGCTCGTGACTTTGATCAGAAATTCCAGCAGTGTGCCACCCAGGCCACCAATAGCGCCACTCATGCAATTTTCGAATTATCATTGGGAACCGCGCTTGAACAATATTTCCCCACCACCACTGGAAGTGCCGCAGATAAGGCCAGCAATCGTGAGGCGCAACGGCAGATAAAATCGCACCTGCTGGTCAATGGGCTTTGGACTGAAATTGCACGTGCCAATGCTTCGGGGCCCGCGGCAGTTACGCGCCTGGGGGATATTTTTAAAGTTCGCGCCGGCGGCGAGGTGGCGCAAATTATGGTGGAGCGAGAGTTATATCGCTCTCTCACCGGAAATCTTCGAGATCGTGTCGTCCCACGTGCCAGGGCCAATGCCCGAGGCTGCTTTTTAGATATAGAAGGTCGCTTGGCCAGACGTGAGTCTTTAAATGTGCAGGCGGCGATGGATATTTGTTCTAAGAAAATAAAAGTCGAAACGGCTTCTATGGCCCTGATGGAAAGTTTGGCGGAGAATTTTGGGATGTTGAGCTCACAGCCGGCCCGCACCGGCCCGGTTTTGAGTGACGCCAAAATATTCTTCGACAGATGTGTCGCTTCGTATGCCGCTTGGACTGAACCGCAGATGGAAACTCGTTTGAATGAATGCATTGCTAAAACGGTGCTGTATTTTTCAGAAGAGCTCGGACAGGCGACAGTGGATTACATGGCGCCCATTCGCTCGGGCCCAGCTATGGCCATGCCCGCTTATCACACCTGCCTGGAAACCGTCGGTACACAGATTAGTCGTGGCGTGACCTGGGTGAAAGACGAAGTCGATAAATGCGTCAATACCGCCCTCAAGCCAAATCTTCTCATTGAAGTTCAACGTTTCTACAACACCAAAATTCCCGGCGGCCTAAGTGGTGGCGAGCGCGCCGTGGTCGAGGATGGTTTTACTATTCTCAGGCCAATCTTTGATGGGAAAATTATTGCCTCCGGTAGTGCCAGCGGTGATCCGATCAGTGGACTTGGCGATACTTTTGGCCAACTTGCGACCTTCTTAAAAGATTCGGCAAAATTTGATCAAGTGACGACCCAAAGACGGATCACATCTTTCAAAGTGCATATTCGCTCTCGTTTAACCGGCACCAGCACCATGACCGATAAACAGTTTATGGAGGAGTTGGTGCAGTCTGATCTTATGACCACGATGATTGAAGGATATATTGCAGAAAAAATTATTGCCACCGCCGATCAAGTGCACCTCGGTGAAACGGCAAGAAATAGAATCGTTTC
The DNA here is from genome assembly GCA_023250775.1 of Bdellovibrionales bacterium. Lineage (GTDB taxonomy): Bacteria > Bdellovibrionota > Bacteriovoracia > Bacteriovoracales > Bacteriovoracaceae > GWA2-49-15. The sequence continues at coordinate 1,830 of JAHFAA010000449.1, read as the reverse complement.
CCCCGATAATATGCAGAATTTCTTTGAACACACCACCACTGGCCGTGACACTATGGAGGCGATTAAGCGAGAGGTGGTGCGACCTCTCTTGGCCGGCACTCCCATGAGCGTGATTATGGCGAGAGTCAAGGCCGGCCTCATTGCTGAAATTGATCGACGGATTGATGAGCTCAGACGCGCTCTTTCACCCTTCTAGCATCCTTTTAGACTGCGGCACGAGGCCGTCCTCAACAATTTTACACACTCATCGTTCCCCATCTGGCACTGGAGTAAAATCAGCAAAAAATAGGAGACAATCATGCTGCAAATTATTATTGCTGTGATCCTTTCAGTTCTTACCTTTCGCGCGTGGGCCGATGAACCACAAGAATTCCAAGCGGCCGTTCAGAATGCCACGAATGTTGCTTACAAAATTTTCCAGACCGTAAAGGCAAATGAAAAAATTTCTGGAGCTTTAGTCTTTGAGGCCCGTAAATATTTGCAAGAGGTGGCCGTTTTAGCACAAGAGTTGAAGAGTGATGATGAAACGACGGAACTGGCCTATCAAGTGGAGAAGCTTGAGAGCGCCTTTCATCTGCATTATGTGTATTTGGATTTATCACCACAGCTACGAACCTTTTTTCGCGATCAATGGACTGATCCCGGTGCTGGGCTCACAGCTTTTCGTGAATTTTTGCGCGTGAACCTCTATCCCAATCATGCCAAAGCTCTTGAGAAAAGATTGCGCCAATATGCTCAGCAAGAGCACGCTAGTTCACCGGCGCATGAACTGATCGCTTCCTCTATGTCTTATGGCCTGATAAAAACCAATCAGTCACTGACTCTCTTGACTCCTAGAAACGTTCCAGTCGTCGCCGGTTTCCGTGACATGGGCGTCGACCTTTGGACGATGTTCAGTAACAAGGTGAGTGGTTCCTATGGCAACATTGCTGGGCGAGTAAAATGGCGAGAAGGGTGGCTCAAGGACAATGACAAGGCCTTGGAAGAATTTAGCGAAGTTTTGAAACCACTCGACATCATCGTCAATAAAACGGGCAACAAGTTGACTGATCTTAATATCCCAGGAAATTTCGGCCATGCTGCGGTTTATTTGGGAACCGAAGTACAATTGAAAGAGCTTGGTTTATGGGATCGGCCGGAGTTTCGCGATTTCCAAGAAAAAATTCACCAGGGTCTTCTTATCATGGAGATGACTCGTCACGGCCAAGGATTTGCTTCGTTGCAAGAGACCTTGGAGGCAGATGAAGTGGCGGTGATGAGAGTTGATTCAGTAAAAAAGGGCGAGCGTGATTTGATGGAAATCTATTCTCATGCTCTGGCGCAAAGAGGGAAGACCTATGATTTTAATTTTGATGCTAATACCACAACGCGAATTACCTGCACTGAATTTGTGGCGCAAACCTTCGATTTTCTCCCCTGGGGATCAGATCTTATTTTAGGCCGTCATGCCATTACGCCTGATCATGTCGCGCGAATGCTCGATGATCACACGGCCGGCGTAGAATTAATTCTTTATTTGCGTGGTTCCAACCCACGACAGTTTCAAAGATTGGGTCTGGAAGAAATGCTCAAAGTGACGAAACCTTAAGCTGCTTTTTTTAGATTTTGCGTGGAGACTTCCACTGGATGCAACTGGATTAGACTTGGATTCTTGAAATCTAAGGGCAAGGTGAGCTGCATTTCCTTCGAAGTCTCTGCACTGTAGACTTCTTCTTGGGCAGGAACAACCGTGTGCTCAGCATAGATGACTGAAAAATGGGCACGCTTTTCACAAAACTCAATGGTTGAAAAAGAGCACCAATCTTGCAGGCCACGACCGTCTTTGCTGAT
>JAHFAA010000448.1 GCA_023250775.1 Bdellovibrionales bacterium | reverse complement strand
ATGAATTTTAATCGCCATAAAAACTCCCTACAGTGAAAGGCAGATCACATGGGATACCGTGTTTAATGCCTTGAGTGTCAAATCAGCTTTCCCCTGTTCATGCAAGGTATCGAACTGGTTTAGAAGATGCTCACCCACTTCTAATTGTCCGTCGCCAACAAAAAGAAAATTATTTTCTGCCCGCCCCTTCCAAACAAAATCCTGCCCTTGCTGGATTGTCACAATTTTCAGGTCCGCAGACATCTGATCGGCCTTCCAAAAAAAATTAAAATCCACCACCGGCCCAAAAGGCAGTTCACATCTGGTGCTCTGTGAACCCGAAAACTGGTAAGGTGTAAAAGCAGGAAGAAAAATCTTTTCTCGCCCGTGAAACAGGTCAATTCCCTGACCTTGTACAATGACCAAAAATCGTTGGTGCTGAGGAAAAAGAGAAAAGGGTCCTGGAGCTGTTACCGGCGCAGTGCTCAGTCGCCAGAGAAAATCACCAGACGCAAAATTGCTGCCATCCGAAAAAATTTCAATTTGGTCAGTGTAACCCTGGCCATTTTTCCAGGGCAAACGAGTATAGTTTTTGCTTTTTATAATTCTAATGTTTTTCATTATCCATTCCGTAATCTTTTTTGTCGACTATTTCTATTATTGCGGCAAAAAGAAAAACTACTTCACAAATTCGGCCTTTCTCTTTAAGGTGTGAACACGAGAAATTCTTTATGACGCCCACCTCTATTTTACTCGTTCAGCATGATCGCCAAGGGCGTGAAAGTTTGGCGACTATTCTCAGGCGAAGTAAATATAAAATATCGGCAGTAGAAAAGGCCACCCACGCCCTCAATCTTCTGGAAGACGAAAAGACCACTTTTAATTGCCTCATTGTCGTTGACCATTTGGAAGATATGCCAGGCCAAGAACTTATCGGGCTGGCCCGCGCTGGGCGTCCAGGCATAAAAACGGTGATGATTTCTTTTAATCCCCATGACGAAGAAGAAAAATTCGTCAAGGCCAGTGGATGCGACGTGTACATGCCAGATTATAGTGACAAAAATATTCTTTTAAAGGCAATCGAACGTTTGTTATGATGTTCGATCACTAAAATAACTGACAAAAGGTGCTTTATGAAAAAAATCAAAGTGAAAAACCCAGTAGTAGAACTTGATGGCGATGAAATGACGCGAATCATTTGGCATTTCATTAAAGACAAATTGATTCTTCCATACCTCGATATTGATATTAAATATTTCGATCTAGGTATTGAACATCGTGATAAAACCGACGACAAAGTAACGATTGATGCCGCCAATGCCATTAAGCAATACAACGTTGGTATCAAGTGCGCCACCATCACTCCTGATGAAGCACGCGTGACCGAATTCAAGCTGAAAAAAATGTGGAAATCTCCCAACGGAACACTTCGAAATATTCTCGACGGGACAGTCTTCCGCGAGCCCATCGTCTGCAAAAATATTCCACGTCTTGTTCCGAACTGGACGAAACCGATTTGTATCGGCCGTCATGCTTTCGGCGATCAGTACAAGGCGACTGATTTTGTGACCAAAGGAAAAGGCAAGCTCACCATTACCTTCCAACCAGAAAAGGGTGAAAAACAAACCCACGAAGTTTTCGATTTCCAAGGTGATGGCGTGGCCATGGCAATGTACAACACTGACGAATCTATTCGCGGTTTTGCTCATGCCTGTTTTAATATGGCCTTGACTAAAAAATGGCCTCTTTATCTTTCTACCAAAAATACTATTTTGAAAAAGTATGACGGTCGTTTTAAAGATATTTTCCAAGAAATTTTTGAAAAAGAATTCCAGAAAAAATTTGAAAGCATGGGCATCGTTTACGAACATCGCTTGATTGATGACATGGTGGCCTCCGCACTCAAGTGGAATGGCGATTTTGTTTGGGCCTGTAAAAACTATGACGGCGACGTTCAGTCTGATACCGTTGCCCAAGGATTTGGTTCACTAGGACTCATGTCCTCTGTGCTTATCACTCCAGATGGTAAGACGATGGAAGCTGAAGCCGCCCATGGAACAGTGACTCGTCACTATCGCATGCATCAGCAAGGTAAACCGACTTCAACCAACCCTATCGCTTCTATTTTTGCCTGGACCAGAGGTCTTGCTTTCCGTGGAAAACTTGACGGCAACCAAGAGCTCATTCGCTTCAGCGAAACTCTGGAAAAAGTTTGCGTTGATACCGTTGAGTCAGGAAAAATGACCAAAGACTTGGCCCTCTGTATTTATGGCGACAAGGTAGAAAGTTCGAAATATCTCCACACAGAACAATTCTTAGATGAACTTGATCGTGAAATGAAAAATCGACTTTTTAGATAATGCTAACGAGCTTCATCGGGCCCTAACAAGGCCCGATGAATTTTTTGATAGACTGTTAATTTTGTGAAAAATTTCTTATTCAAATAAAGCTTCAAATCTGTAATCTCTTTCGTCTTGGCCTGAACAAATTTTAATTTTCCTAAAACCTGCAAACTTAAATCGTCTGCTTGATCTCTGTTGTCATTCTCTTGCACAAGAGGCCACCAAGATGGCGGGGTCAGAACGTTAGCATTTCGATAAGAAAAAAATTTGGTCTCGATGCCCAACTTTTCCAGCGAAGAAAAAAGAATCTGGGTATATTCCCCGTGAGAAAGTTCCAGCACCTGCTCTAACGTGGGAAAATCTAAGCGAAGGGCGAAATGCAGATAGAGAACGGCCCGTTCATACTGTTCTTGATCAACCTTCACGGCCATCATCATTTTTTTCAATAATTCTTGTCGCAGATGTTGAAATTCGAGCCCCAAAGCATCCTCGGGACTAACACCATTCTTGACCGATTCGTTTAGGTAAGTTTCAACAGCAGCGCCACCCAAGGGTGAAATGGTTAAAAGCTCACGAAGTAGTGGTGTAATTTGATTAAGAACTGCTTCCATATCTTCAAGTCTAACATCCTTCCCGACTCAAGACCATGGCCCTACCTTCCGATAAATCATAGAGAAATGCAGACATGGGGCCAAATTCATGAAAACTATTTTTATCCTTTGCACGCTACTCGCACTACTTGTGTCCTTGCCCGGTTGCTTGAAAAAAAGTGGATCGAGTAGCTCTACCACGGTAACTACGCAAACCTTTACCCCACCACTTGTAACAGGAACGGGAGCGACTCCGACTCCTGCCACAGGAACTGGATCTTCGAGCGGTACTGTTGATCCAAGTTGCGAGGCCCCTGGAACAGGCAACCAGCCCTTTGATTATTACACACTCCCAAGCATCGTCGCTCATGGAAAATCTTCCAACGTCGTGGCCTGGTCAAGCGCCACTGATCCACGTCTTCAG
>JAHFAA010000447.1 GCA_023250775.1 Bdellovibrionales bacterium | reverse complement strand
GTGGCCTCAGGTTCTGAACGAATTTTTCTGGCCTACCAGCGATTTTTGAAAAAACAATCTCCCGCTCTGATTGTGAACGTGCAGGGTGACGAGCCCCTTTTGCATTTAAGCGATCTTCTCCCTCTTTTTGATTTTCATTTGAAAAGCCATTTCGATATTACAACCTTGGTGCGTCCTCGCAAGAATGATCCCGAAGGATTTGTGAATCCCAATAGGGTCAAGGCCGTGGTCGCCCCAGACGGGAAGTGCTTATATTTTTCTCGATCTCCCATTCCTTACGGTGATCAAAAGGCAGAATGGAACTTACATATTGGTGTTTATTCCTATACCCCGTCGGCCTTGGAGCGTTTTTTTTCCTTGTCTCCTTCCAACCTAGAGAAACGCGAAAAGTTGGAACAGTTACGCGCCCTAGAGGGCGGCCTTGGGTTGGGTGCTTTGGCCATTCAAAAAGAATTATTTGGCGTCGATAGTCCCGAAGATATTTCCATCATTGAAGGAGTCCTGCGTGGTCAAATCAACTAAGAAATTTATTTTTATCACGGGAGGCGTGACCAGTTCGCTTGGAAAAGGCCTCGCCTCGGCCAGTCTGGCGGCCTTGCTCGAACGTCGTGGAATCAGAATTGGGATGTTGAAGATGGATCCCTATATTAATGTGGATCCAGGAACCATGAGTCCTACCCAGCACGGTGAAGTCTTTGTAACGGATGATGGTGCCGAAACAGATTTGGATTTAGGACACTATGAACGCTTTACAGCTCTGACTTTGAAACGCACCTGCAATTTTACAACTGGCCAAGTGTATATGAGCGTCATTGAGCGTGAGCGCGAAGGAAAATATCTTGGTAAAACAGTTCAGGTGGTGCCCCATATTACGGATGAAATCAAACAACGCATTCACATTGCGGCCGAAGATTGTGAATTGCTCTTGGGTGAGATTGGCGGAACAGTTGGTGATATCGAATCACAACCATTTTTAGAGGCCATTCGCCAATTTTCACTGGATGTCGGCACTGACAATGTTCTCTTCATGCATTTAGTTTTGTTGCCGTATATTAAGGCCGCTGGCGAGTTGAAAACGAAACCGGCCCAACACTCTGTTAAAGAACTACGTTCACTCGGACTTGTCCCTGATATTTTAATCTGTCGCTCTGATCGGGATTTTGATCGCACTGTGGCCGAGAAGCTTGCGCTCTTTTGCAATGTCAGTGCGGGCCAGATTTTTAAATCCATTGATGTTGATAGTATCTATAAACTGCCTCTTGAATTCCATCGCCAGGGACTGGATGAAAAAGTAGCGGAACTTCTGGGGATGTGGACCGCGCGACCGAATGTACAAGATTTGGAAAAAGTGGTTTTTAACTTTGAACATCCTCTTCGGACGGTGAAGATTGGGATTGTTGGTAAATATACCGAATTGATAGAATCCTACAAGTCCCTTGATGAGGCGTTACAACACGGGGCCATTGCCAATCAGGTAAAATTGGAACCTGTCTATATAGATGCCGAAGATTTGGAAAAAGATGAAAATAAGGCCAAAGAAATTCTCTCTCATGTCGATGGGATTTTAGTTCCCGGGGGATTTGGCGAACGAGGGACAGAGGGAAAAATCCGCGCCATTCGCTATGCTCGTGAAAAGAAAGTTCCTTTCTTTGGCATTTGCTTAGGCCTGCAGTTGGCGATTATCGAGTATGCGCGACATGTGACAAAAATTTCCGATGCCACCAGCGAAGAATTTTCCTGGCCGGGAACTTACGTGATCCATTATATGCAGGGCCAATCGAAGGAAGGTCAGAAAGGCGCCACCATGCGTTTGGGCGCCTATAATTGTCACTTAGAAAAAGATTCGTTGGCGGCCCAAGTTTATGGCGTTCCCCAAATCAGTGAACGTCATCGGCATCGACTTGAAGTGAATAATAAATATATCGAGCCACTGACTAAATCTGGAATGATAATTTCCGGTAAAAATGTTGAATTGAATCTGGTGGAGATGATTGAATTATCAAATCATCCTTTCTTTATTGCCTGCCAATTTCACCCTGAGTTCAAGAGTCGTCCCTATGCTCCACATCCGATCTTTGCCAAGTTTATTGAGATGTCCAACAAGGCTGGAGGAGCAGTATGAAGCCTCCTCTGATGCTGTTTATTGGCCCCTGTGTTCTTGAGAGTGAGGCCTTGGCCTTAGAAATCGCTCACAAGTTGAAGGAAGATTTGCACCAATACCAGGGCCAAGTTCACCTCACCTTTAAAGGCAGTTTTGATAAGGCCAATCGTACTTCCATTGACGCCTATCGAGGCCCTGGGATGGAAAAAGGTTTGGCCATTCTCGAACTTGTGCGCAAGCGTTTTGGATTTCCCATTGTCACGGATCTTCACCTGCCTGACCAAGCCGAGGCCGTTGCCAGTGTGGTTGATGTTTTACAAATTCCAGCATTCCTTTGCCGCCAAACGGATATGATTTTGGCTGCCGCTGCTGCTGCTAAAAAATATAATCGAATTTTGAAGGTGAAAAAGGGACAGTTTTTAAGTCCTGAAGAGTCTGGCAATATTGTTAAAAAGGCCGAGCATTATCTGCCTAAAGATAAAATTCTTCTCACCGAACGTGGTAGCTCGTTTGGCTACAATAATCTTGTGGTTGATATGTCGAGTTTTAAAATTATGAAGAGCTTTGGAGTGAAGGCCATCTATGATGCCACTCACTCTGTTCAACGCCCTGGCGGCCTCGGAACTGCCACAGGAGGAAAGCGCGAGTATGTTGAGGTATTAGCGCGTGCGGCGATTGCTGCTGGAGCCGATGGTGTTTTTATCGAAACACATCCTACTCCCGACAAGGCCCTGTCTGATGCAGCGACTGCACTGCCACTGACTTCAATTAAGTCCTTGGTAGAAAAATTAGTAACCATTTATCAAGTTGTCTAGGGGATTGCCATGTCTCATCCTTCTTCAGTGCCGGATTTGCGCGCGATTGCTGATAAGTTCAAAAATAAATTGGCACCGATTAAAGTTGCCCTTTTTGATGTCGATGGTGTTTTGACTGATGGACGGATCTTTTATCACGGTGAAGAAGTTGCTTATAACCGATTTTTTAATGTTCGAGACGGATACGGTTTGAAAATTTTGCGTCAGGCCGGCATCAAGATCGGTATTATTACCGGAGGACATTCGCTTGCCGTGACAAAACGTTTTACCGAAAATCTCTCGGTGGATTTTTTATTTACAGGGAACGAAGATAAGCGTGGGCCTTATTTAAAAGTGTTGGCCGAAGGTTATACCGATGAGCAAATCTTGTATGTGGGTGATGAATTTTTTGATATCCCGCTTTTGAAGAAGGCAGGTTTTTCTGCCGC
>JAHFAA010000446.1 GCA_023250775.1 Bdellovibrionales bacterium | reverse complement strand
CAATTATATCGCCGGTGAGATTTGCGCCCATGCGCGAGTGCGCCCTACGCGGAAAGCAAAATCAAGTACTGCGGATGAGTCACAACGAATACACGCCGCCACAAAACTGGTTATCGCCGGCCAGCTGCCCAAAGGGGGAATGACTTTTCAAGGGGGTTACCTTGATGCCTTTGGCGAGAAGGGCCAAGGGCTGGCGAATTTAGTCGTCTTTCATCAAAAGATTTGCGGTCTCTGTCGTAAAACTAAAATCAAAAAAATTGTTCTGGCACAAAGAGGGACATTCTATTGTCCCTTTTGCCAACAATAGGCCACTCCACGTGGCGCACTTTCGCTTCCTGACATATTGACTAGCAGCAGGCATTTTCCTAGAACTCTTTCATCTAATTCAAGAGGAGTGAATATGAAACGTATTACGGCAATTTTTCTCTCGATGATCCTACTATCCAGTTATTCCTATGCAGGAACTGTAGAAAATATTTCTTTGCTTCTCGATCAGATCGGAGCTGCCTTGCGAACAACGCCCGCTCCTCAAGCAGATTTGCTGCGGGCCGAACAGCGCTTGCAACAAGTTTTGGGACTCGTACAAGGGGCACCAGGCCCCGTGCCGACGCCCATTCCTCGCCCTGATTACAAACAACTGAGCTGCGTGGCTCGGGATAATGACAACAGCAATCCCTGGGTCATTGGCATCAAAGATTTACAGACTCTCTCTATCACCAAAATTGCCGGGACCCTTTTTACCTCTAGGCCGAACTGCGAGGCCAGCGTGGCGCAATCAAAAAGAGTTTTTCAAACGCAACTCTTTTGCGTATCGAGAGATAATGATGGCAACAATCCGTTTATTCTCCTCGCCTTCAAAGAAAATGCCGACAGTTTGCGCATTAACAATTTTAAATCGGTGACCGATTGTTATGACATGTTAGTTAAAATGAAAGTTCTTGGAACTGTGGCGCTTTTCTGTGGCGCTCGCGATAATGACGGGGTCGCTCCCTTTCAACAATTTTCTTATAACTCAGAAACTCATCAGTTGAATAAAGGCGCCGAAACTTTTCAACGCTTAGAAGATTGTTACGCCGGTCTTAAGTAAATAAAAGAGTTTTTTTCTCTTCGCGGGTAACTTCACCAATGATCGCCGCTTTTGGGAATGTTACCCGCAATTTTTCCAGCATCACAGGCGCAACTTCACGAGACACCGAAAGTAAAAGTCCTCCGCTGGTTTGCGGATCGTGAATTAAGGTGCTCATCATTTTTGATAACGTTGCAGTTTCAATTGCTGCTTCAGTGTATTCCCGATTGGTTCGATGCGCCTTGGTTAAAATTTCTTTTTCGATAAATTCTTGCGCGCGCAAATAGAGTGGAAGCGAATGGGTGTTAAAGGCAAAAGTCTTCTGGCTGGCCTTGGCCATCTGATAGCTATGCCCCGAAAGACCAAAGCCGGTGATGTCAGTGGCAGCATGAATGTGCGACAGCAACTCACGACTTAAAACATCCACGACATTGTTGGCCTGGCCCATGCCAGTTAAGGCCTCACGCATCTCATCTTCGGACAGGAGCGAACGTTTGAGCGCCGCCGAGAGCGTGCCTGTGCCCAAGGGTTTAGTGAGAATCAGGACATCTCCTTCTTTCGCGCCTTGATTAGTCCAGATATGCTCGGGATGCACCAACCCGGTGACCGAAAGACCAAACTTCAAAGTATCATCGTCAATCGAATGACCGCCTACAAAAGTACACTTGGCCTGGGCCAGAAGATCGGAGGCCCCTTGCAAAACGGCGCTGATCACGTCTCCTTCCATGGTGGCCAAGGGGAAGGCCAAAATGGCCATAGCGGTAACCGGACGCCCGCCCATGGCATAAACGTCACTCACGGCATTACAGGCGGCGATTTTTCCAAAGGTATAGGGATCATCAACAATGGGAGTAAAAAAATCCAAGGTCTGCACCATGGCCTGCTCATCGCTCACCTTGTAGATGGCGGCGTCATCAAAATATTTTCCATCCACCAAAAGCTCAGCGTGAGCGGGAGGAAAAGTGATTTTGGATAAAATTTTTCGCAATTCAAGCGCGGCGATTTTGGCAGCACAGCCACCTTTTTGCACGGTTTGAGTCAGACGCACGGTTGTCATGTTGGCCTCCAGGCCTCTTTCTTACACCAAGTTAGACAATTTCTCAGCAATAAAATACCATAGACGTATAGGAGAATTTGCATGGATGCATTGATCGCCTTTTGGAGGCAACCTTCGAGTACTTATCGCAATTTTCAATTGGTGTTCACTATTCTTACCTTGAACTTTGTGATCCCGGCCTTTTCCTATGCCATCGCCCCTCATATTGTGGCGGAACAGTTCAATAGCATTAACAATCTCTTAGGCGGTCAGCAGTATACCTTTCCGGAAGAAATGTCGCGCCTCTGGCGCTATCTTGGTGCCGCCAACGTTATGACTTTAGGTTTGATGTGCTTCATGCTGCAAATTAATTTGCGCAAATTTAAAGTTATTCTTTTCCCTTTGGTTTTTCTCAAAGGCTACAACGCCCTTCTTTTTCTCCTGGGTTTTTTTGCCGCTCCCGAATATCGCTCGCTTCTGGCGGTAGCGCTTTTTGATTTTCTCACCACTGCCGCCTTTATCTTTTTTGCCGGAAGAGCGATCAAAGAAATCGAAACTATTTCCGATCAAGTCCTGGTTCCCAAACCTGGAATACTTCCATGGCCATGAGGATCAAAATGACGATGTCTCTTTTTGAAAAACGTTGGTGTGATGCGCTCTTTAACGCTTTAATGCCGACGACTCCCGCCATGCCTGGCATCGCCACCCTCACCTTGGACAAGTTTTGGAGCGATTTTGAAAAGAGTGCCCCCCCTCTTTTGAAATTTGGTTTGCGCTTTGCCATTTGGTACCTGACCCTGCGACCGATCTTGAGCTTCAGATTCCATCGTCCCTTTCCTCTGCTTCAACCATCGGCGCAGGAAATTTTTCTAACCAAAGTTAATGATTCGCATTTTTATTTCAAACGACAACTGATCACCACCTTAAAAGCGGTGGCCTGTATGGCCTATTTCGACGACCCAAAAATTCGCCAGATGGTGGAGTAACCAAAGCATGCCTATTGTTTACATTCAAAGCGGTAGTGACATGCAAACCTTCGCGGGCAAAGATTTTTTCTTTGATGCCATCGTTATTGGCAGCGGGCCGGCGGGTGCGACAGTTGCCAACGAACTGACTTCCAAAGGTTTAAATGTTGCGGTGATTGAAGAGGGCCCTTTAGTTACCAAAGAAAGTTTTCCAGAGTCATCTTTTCAGGCCATGGCCCAGCTCTATCGCGATATGAGCACCTCGATGATTTTCGGCAACTG
>JAHFAA010000067.1:418-12581 GCA_023250775.1 Bdellovibrionales bacterium | reverse complement strand
AAGGGCCAACGTTTATCCTATGACGTGTGACATGGCGATGCATCTGGGCCGTGCCGTTACACACTACTTCCAAACCCACTCACTCGATTTTAGAACCCCACTCATTATCGTGGGAAAAGATACACGTTTAAGTTGTTACATGCTCGAACTGGCCTTTTCTTCTGGTGTGTGTTCTCAGGGGGGAAAGGTGATCATGACCGGCCCTCTGCCCACTCCGGGCGTGGCGTTTGCCACCCGCTCAATGCGCGCCCACGCTGGCGTGATGATCTCGGCCTCACACAATCCTTACATGGATAATGGGATTAAAATCTTTGACCATTTAGGAAATAAGTTGCCAGACGAAGTGGAATTGCAGCTTGAGGAAATGATTCTCCATCCTGAGACGATTCCTCTTTTAGATGGTCATCGCCTTGGAAATGCCAAACGTTTGGACGAGGTGCTTGGCCGTTATAACGTTCAAGTCAAGTCCGGGCTGGATAGTTCTTACGATCTGGGCGGCCTCAAGATTGTGCTCGATTGCGCCAATGGTGCTGGTTATAAAGTCGCCCCCATGGTGTTTGAGGAATTAGGTGCCGATGTTCTGACTCTGGGAGTGCGGCCCAACGGATTGAATATCAATATGGATTGTGGTGCCCTTCATCCCAAGCAGGCCCAGGAATTGGTGGTGAAAGAAAAGGCCGATTTGGGAATTTGTCTCGATGGTGATGCCGACCGCGTTGTGATCATTGATCAGTATGGGGAAGTGATTGATGGGGATCAATTGATCGGGCTTTTCGCCAAGCTGATGCGAAAAACTTCTAAAATTAAGCCAGGCGATGAGGTTGTGGGAACAACGATGTCCAATATTGGACTCGAACGCTACATCCAGGCCTTGGGCCTGACCTTTTATCGTGCGGATGTGGGAGATCGTTATATTTGGGAGAGAATGCTAACCTCCAAGTCACCTTTGGGAGGAGAGCCTTCTGGACACATCATTTTTAGTGAACATGGAACTACGGGAGACGGTATTCTCTCGGCCTTAAAGGCCTTGCAGGCGATCAAATATTTTGGCAAAAATTTAAGAGAACTTGTGCGAGAAGTAGAGCTGTATCCGCAAATCTTAACCAATGTAAAAATTGTGCGCAAACTTCCTTTTGAGCAGGTTTCGGCGATTCAAAAAGAATTGGAAAAAGTGTATGCGGCACTTGGCACAGAAGGGCGCGTTCTTTTACGCTATTCTGGTACCGAGGCCTTGGCCCGAGTCATGATTGAGGGACGCGATCTCTCCTTGATTCGTGAATTGAGTAAACGACTTTCTAAAGTTGTCGAGGAGACACTAACATGACCACAAAGACAAATGGCCCTAGACTTGGAGTAAACATTGACCATGTGGCGACGTTACGCCAGGCAAGAGGAGAGTCTTATCCTAGTGTCGTAGACGCTGCTCGCATCTGCCTTGAGCAGGGCGCCGATCAAATCACCATTCACCTGAGAGAGGATCGAAGACATATTCAGGACACGGATGTGGAATCTGTTGGACTCGTGACCAAAAAATTTGGCCGTCCCTTGAACTTAGAAATGGGATGCTCTGATGGAATTGTGGAAATTGCTCTGGCCATTGCGCCTGATTGGATTTGTTTAGTGCCAGAAAATAGACAAGAAAAAACCACTGAGGGTGGATTGAATATCAAAGATCCGACGAATTATCAGAAGGTCCTTGGTGTTTGTCAGCGCATTAAAAAGAAATTACCCGGCACACGAATTTCACTCTTTATCGAGAGTGATAAGGAAACTTTGGATCGATTGGCCGGAATGGGAAAATTGATTGATGCGGTGGAAATTCATACTGGGCATTATGCGCGAGATTTCATTGCCGGGAATGATCTTCGAAATCATCTATCGCAATACCGGCATGCTCATGATCAGGTTAAGGCCTTGGGCCTTTCCTTTCATGCAGGACATGGTCTCACGAATGAGTCTGTGGTTCCTCTTCTCGAAGAAAAAATTTTTGAAGAATACAATATCGGTCACTGGATTATCTCTGAAGCGGTGTTTAGAGGTTTGGGGACGGTTGTGCGAGATTTTAAAAATCTTCTAAAGCAATACTAGGTAGAGTGAGGTTTTATGCGAGTTGTTACGATCAAAGAAATGAAAGAAATCGAAACAAAAACGTTCAATGAGTATGGTTTGAGTGAGGATTTCATTATTGAAAATGTGGGAATAGCAGGGGCCCATTTTCTCATTGATCTTATCAAGCACGAGAAAAAGCAATTTGATGTTCATTCACTGGAATTTATTTTTTTGATTGGGCGTGGCAATAACGGATCGGATGGTCTTGCCATGGCTAGACATCTTACCAATTTTGGTTTGCGTCCTCGCGCATTCTTGGTTTTTCCTGATGGACCATTTTCTCCCGAGGTCCGTCGGCAAATTGATCTCGCCAAAAAATTTGGCGTCAAGGTAACTCCCTTACTTGAAGGCGAGCAGCTCAGTAGTTATTTTCAAATATCGGCCTCGAAAAATATCGTTATCGATGCCATTTTTGGTACGGGCACTCGTTTTCCTTTGGGCGAACGGATGCGAGAGTTGTTTGACCTCGTGAATGAGCACTCGCACTTTACAGTCTCAATCGATATTTGCTCGGGCGTTCATGCGGATACTGGAGAGGTTGCCGGGGGCGCCATTCGCGGCAATATCACCTTGGCCATCGGTCTTCCCAAACCCGGCCATTTTCTTTCGGATGGCGGGCGCTATTCCGGTGATGTGCGTATTTTGACTGTGGGCTTTCCAGAGCAAGAATTGGAAAAAAATGGTGATCTCTACACCTTAGATGCACAATCTTTAGAGAAGTATTGCTCAATCAAGCGCAATGTTTTTGCCCATAAAAATAATTTTGGTCATACGATCCTGATTGGCGGTTCCTCGGGATTAACCGGGGCCTTATCCATGGGAAGTATGGCCGCTCTCGGCTCAGGTGCCGGCCTTGTGACCGCAGCCACTTGGGCCTCAGCCTATCCGGAACTGCTTACTCGATTATCGCCCACCATCATGAGTGCCGTGATTCCCGAGACTGAAGTTGAAGTGAAGGAAACGGTTGAAAATGAATTATCTCGTTTTACCGTTGCGGTCTGTGGCCCAGGAATGGGACGTTCCGAATTGACGAGAGCAACAGTACTTAATCTCCTTGGATTCTTCAAAGGACCAGTGGTGCTCGATGCTGATGCGATCAACGTTCTTAATTTCAAAGAAGATATGGAACATATCCGCGAGCGTTCATTTCCCACCATTCTGACTCCTCATATAGGAGAATTTTCGCGCTTTATTGGTGTAGAACCGAAGGGACTTCTGATGCGTCCTCTCGAGTATCTGCGAGAAGTCGTTGAGGCCCTCGGTGCCTTTGTTGTCTTGAAAGATGCTTGTACTTTAATCGGTGCGCCTAATGGACAATTTTTAATCCATCATCGTCCCAATGACGGCCTGGCCAAGGGAGGAAGCGGTGATGTTTTAGCAGGACTTATTGGTGGTCTTTTGGCCCAAGAATTTGCCACCAATAAGGGAGAATTACGTGAGCACTTAATTGCTAAGGCCTTGCGTGCTACTGCCTTGGGGGTTTATCTTCATGCTGAGGCGGGACAGTTGGCCGCGCAAAAATATGGGGCACGTTCTATGTCGGCCTTAAATATTGTTGAATGCTTTCCTAAGGCCTTCACAGTGCTTGAGCAATCAGAAGAGAGATAAGCAGGAGCCTAAAATGAAAGTTCTGCGACATTGGAAAAAAGTTTTGGAAAATGATTTGGATTATATTGTGTCTGAAATGAAAGAGGCCATTACTCCACCCGCAGTGGTGATTTTAAGTGGTCCACTTGGTTCAGGTAAAACAACCTTCACAAAGCGTTTTGTAAAACTAGTCACTGGGCCTGGTGTTGCCAGTAGTCCGGCACGAGCACAGGAATATGAAGTATTGAGTCCGACTTATTCGATTATTAACGAGACTGGAAGTGTTGCCCATGCTGATCTTTATCGGATTAAGGATAAAGAAGAATTGGTTCATTTAGAAATTCCTCTTTATCTCGAGAATAAGGATTTTTTCTTGATAGAAGGGGGACGACCCTATATCAGTTTTTTGAGACGAGAAATAGATGAGCTTTTTAAGTTTTATGAGCTGGAGATTTCAACCAACCCAGTCGGCGAAGAAATAGACCATGCTACTCAGGGTGATATTCAGGATTCTTCTAGTCGTAATTTTATTTTAAGTGAAATTCCATAGATGATTTTTGACGTTTCAAAGTGCACCAGTCGGAAATAATTTCCGACTGGTGCACTTTGAAAAAAAATAAAAAAAATCTGACTTTAATAAGGAAAAGCCCCTCTAAATTATTGGAAAAGTTGGCCGAGAGACAAAAATTAGTTTTCAAAATAAAAATAAATTGAAATGATAGGATAAATTTTGTTGACGTGGGCTCAAGACCAGAGTCTAATTATTGGAGAACTTAACCTGACTGATCCGGTTGTCGGTTAAGCTCTGATGGCCAAGTAAGGCCGTTGACAATAAAAGACATCTTAACCGATTGGATTTATGGAGGATACCAATGAGACTTACATCAAAAGGACGTTACGCAATTCGTGCCATGCTTGACCTTACTGTTAACAGCAACGGAAATCCCGTTCGGCTACAGGAAATTTCAGGTCGGCAAAACATCAGCCTACATTATTTGGAACAGCTTTTTAGAAAGCTCCGTAATGGGCAGGCCGTGAAATCTGTGCGCGGACCAGGCGGCGGATACGTGCTAGCTCGTTCAATGGATGAAATTTCTGTAAAAGACGTTCTTGACTGTGTTGGAGAAAACATCAACCCAGCAAAGGACATTCTTGGATCGGAAGCTGAGTCAGCCAATACAACGGAATACTTTTTATCAAAAAGTTACTTCCAAAATCTTGGTGTGATTATGCGTGAATATCTCGAGACAACATCACTCGGGGATCTCATCCGTAAGTCAAAAGACGCGGAAGCAGAGAGAAATACTCAGGCGCAAACCAACGCTGCAGAACTTCATGCATCGTCTATCCGAAATCCAATAGGTGAAATTAATCAGTAAGAGATTATATTTCGATTATAACGCGACGGCCCCGTTAGCTGAGTCAGTTGAAAACTACCTCAGAAACGGGGCTTTTGTGTATGGAAATCCCGCATCTATTTACACCGAAGGCCGTGAGGCCCGGAAACAGATTTCAGCCACCTTTGATTATCTAAAAAATCTTTTTCAAGTTCCCGACGAGGGACACGAGATTTTATTTCATAGTGGCGCAACTGAGGCCATTAATTCCTTGGTGAAGGGAATGGCCATGTATGCTTCCTCACAAGGTCAGAAGTTTCATTTTTTCTATTCCGCCGCAGATCACTCTTCTGTGGTTAAGCAGGCCTTGCATTTACCTCTTCTTGGGCATGAGGCCCATGTTATTTCCGTCGACAGCAATGGCTCAATTGATCCAGAAGTTGTTATTCAGAAAATTAAACAACAAAAAGGTCTGAAACTTTTTAATTTCACTCAAGTCAATAATGAGACAGGAGTGGTCTGGCCTCTCGAACTGGCGGTAAAAATTAAGCATGCCACAGATTGTTTTGTTCATGTGGACGCGGTTCAGGCCCCAGGGAAAATGGCCACTTGGAATAGACCTACTTATGAATTGGATTCATATACTTTTTCGGCACATAAATTTGGCGCCATGAAAGGTGTCGGCTTCACCATTTTAAGTCAGGCCCTGCCTTGGATTCCTCTGCATATGGGGGGAGGGCAACAAAAGGGGCTGCGACCGGGAACCGAAAACACTCAAGGCATCTATTCCATCAAATTGGCCTTGGAGGAATTGACAGGAATCTTCAACCCTGATGTCTTGAAGGCCCGTCGAGATGACTTAGAAACAGCGATCGAAAAGATCTTAGGAGGGGCCGGGCAGGTGGCGGCCAAGCGTGCTCCTCAACGCAATCTCAATACTATTAACATCACTCTCAATCGCGACATTAAAGTGGAGCTATTGATTGCCTCGTTGGATTTGGCAGGCCTGGCCGTCTCTTCTGGCCCAGCATGCTCGATGGGTGTTCCAGTGGCGAGTCGAGTTCTTCTCGAAATGGGCCTGTCAGAGAGGCTTGCTAAAAATTCTGTCAGAATTTCATTGGGCCCAAAGACCTCAGCAGACGATATTTCAAGGGCCAAGGAAATTTTTCAGCACGTTCTCTCCAAGACGCTCGGCTAATTCAAAACAGTCCCAAAATTGCACCGAACTAGGGCCAAAGATCTCTCTGGCTTAGCGGCATTGGACGAAATGGCCCCCAAAGAAGCGTCTAGCGGCGCGTTAAGCGCCTAAATAAGCAAGCGATACCAGCTCGCGAGAATTGGCATCAAAACTGCAATTGATTAAGTCAAGAATGGTTGGCAAAAAGCTTGGCCTTGGATTAAGTCTCTCTTCCGTCACAATATCCTACCTCGCCAACCCATACACGTCGGCCCGAATGGGCGGACGCCGGAAATCACATCACAATAAAATATCTTTCGGTGAGAAAACTTTCCAAGGCCTCCCTCTTTTTTTTAGAGGGCATCATCATCATAAAGATTATTTTTAGGTTTCGTCTTCGAGCTCTTCCCAGCTCAGTTCTTTCGAGAGAGTCACACCTGAAACAGTGCGGTCTTCTTCTTTTTTGATGAAACCAAAGCTGACTTTGTGAAAATCGGCGCTTTCGACATCATAGGCGATGAGAATTGTTTTTTTGGCAAAACTGGCCAGCGAGGTGAGGTAATAGTCACTGGGAAATGGGCCTAATTCTTCTTGCATTAGCTGTTGAACTTCATCAAGTGGCGACGAGGTGGTATTTTTTACGACGAGGGCGACTTGGGCCTTTTCTTTGGGGATTTCGTTGGTCAGTCCCCAGGTTCCGAAATGAAAAAAGTCGAGGTAAAACGTCGATTTTTCATATTTTAATTTTCTAGGAAGAAGCAGAGATTGCAAAAATCTTCTGGAGCTTTGGTCCTTGGACTTCTTGGCCAATTTTTCCGCCAGTGAGCTGTCCTCCACTCGGATGATATAGGCCCCTGGGCATTTTGTGGATTGGTAAAGCAGATACTGGAAGGCAATCGAGAAAAGAGTAAAAAGCTTATGCTGGTTTAATTGAATAAGTGGCCGATCTTCCAACTCGATTAGTTGTTTAACTGACTCGTAGAGTTCTTCTCTAGTTAAATCCCTTTTCATGCTAACAAACCTCAAAAGGAAAGAAGTCCTGTAGTGCCGCGTTTAATGGAGACCTCTTGTAAGTGAAGGGCCTTTGGTTGTAAAGTCTAAAGAATGTAAAAAAGCGATTTTACATTGACTGTTATTGCGTTTCTTTTTAGTATGCGGCCTTATATTTTCCGTTATTAAACAATAGTTATTAGGGCCTTGCCCTCAAGTTTGGAGAACTGTCATGAAATTAATGGCGAAAACGCGCAACATCGGTATCTCGGCCCACATCGACTCTGGAAAAACAACTTTGACTGAACGGATTCTCTACTATTGTGGAAGAATTCATAAAATTGAAGAAGTTCGTGGCGGTGGTGACGGCGCGACCATGGACCACATGGAATTGGAAAGGGAAAAAGGGATTACAATTACCTCGGCTGCCACCACGGTAACATGGACTGGTCTCAACGAAGAAGGCATCACCCATGCCACCGGCATTGATAAAGAATGTCGTATTAATATTATTGATACTCCCGGGCACGTGGACTTCACGGTTGAAGTTGAGCGTTCATTACGCGTTTTGGACGGAGCCATTTTGGTTCTCTGTTCTGTTGCGGGTGTGCAATCTCAATCGATTACCGTTGACCGTCAAATGCGAAGATATCGTGTTCCTCGTTTGGCCTTCTTTAATAAGATGGATCGTATGGGTGCCAGTGTATGGAAAGGGCTTTCCGCGCTTCGAGACAAGCTTGGGCACAATGCTGTCCTCATGCAAATTCCAATTGGCGCTGAAGAAAACTTCTCTGGTGTTGTCGATCTTATTTATCGCAAGGCCTATTACTTTGATGGCGACAATGGGGAATTTGTCCGCGTAGAAGATGTTCCGGCCAATCTTGTTGATCAAACTGAAGAGCTTCGCGCAAAATTAGTTGATGCGGTTTCAGAATTTGATGATGCCGTTATGGAAAAATATCTGGAAGGAAAAGAAGTCACAATCGACGATCTCCATTTATGCGTGAAGAAGGGCTGTCAGTCTTTAAAGTTGACTCCTGTTTTCATGGGGTCGGCCTTCAAGAACAAGGCCGTACAACTTCTTTTAAACGCTGTTGCCCGTTATTTACCATCTCCTCTTGAGGCCGAGAAACCTACGGCGAAAGACGAGCACGGTAACAAGATCACTTTGGAGCCCGACAAGGACAAACCGCTTGTCTGTATGGCCTTCAAAATTACTGACGAACAGTTCGGCCAGTTGACCTACACTCGAATCTATCAAGGAACGCTGAATAAAGGTGATACGATTCATAACTCTCGTACCAAAAAGAAAGTGCGTGTGGGACGAATGGTGCGGATGCACGCCAATGAGCGAGCCAATATTGATGAGGCCCATGCAGGAGATATTATCGCCATGATCGGCGTGGATTGTGCCTCTGGTGATACTTTTGTGGGAGATGAGTCTCTTACAACTATTGCCTGCGAAGGTATCCATGTCGCCGACGCGGTTATTGAACTATCGGTATCAGTGAAGGATAAAAATGATCAAGCCAAGCTGGCCAAGGGACTCCAGCGCTTTACGCGTGAAGACCCGACCTTTCACGTTTACACTGATGAAGAATCAGGGGAAACAAGAATGGCCGGAATGGGAGAGTTGCACCTTGAGATTTATACGGAACGTTTGAAACGTGAATACGGTTGCTCCGTTGTGGTCGGTGCTCCTCAGGTTAACTATCGCGAAACGATTCGTCGCGAGGCCAACTATGACTATGTTCATAAAAAGCAAACCGGTGGTGCCGGTCAATATGCAGGCGTCGCAGGGATGATCAAGCCGCTCACTGCAGAAAATAAAACATCTGAAGACCAGATCTTCCGCTTCAATAATGAAATTCGTGGTGGTTCGATTCCTGGTGAATTTATTGGTTCATGCGAGAAGGGCTTTAATGACATCATGGTTAAAGGCCCATTGGCGGCCTTCCCGTTGATCAACGTTGATGTTTACCTGCGAGACGGTAAATACCATGACGTCGACTCGTCCGATATCGCCTTTAGAACAGCTGCACGGCAAGCTATGCGACAAGCTATCGCCAAGGCCGATCCATGCTTGTTAGAACCCATCATGAAGGTTGAAGTCACGACTCCTGACGAATTCCAGGGGCCAATTATTGGTAACCTATCTTCACGTCGCGGCATGATTCAAGGTTCGGAAACAGACGCTGCAGGTGAAGTTGTTATTATCGCTGAAGTTCCGTTGTCAGAGATGTTTGGCTACTCTTCCGATATTCGCTCTATGACGATGGGAAAGGCGACATACACAATGGAATTCTCACGATATATGGAGTGTCCGCTTCATATTTCCGAGAAGGTTATGGCCGAAAGAAAAGAGAAATTGTCCAAAGACGAGTAGTCTCGCTCTTGGCGGCGGCCTTTTGCTAAAATTTGCGCGGCATTGTTGGGCCATCTGGCCCAACATGTGGGGAAGTGGCCATGATCGAAACATCTCAGTTACAGACCTTAGTGGCAGTAGCACGGGCCAAAAGCTTTTCGCGGGCCGCTGAAGATTTGAATGTCACCCAGTCGGCCATCAGCCAAAGCATCAAAAATCTAGAAACTAAAATCGAAGTAGGGCTGTTTAAGCGTGCCGGAAAAAAGGTCATGCTTACTCCCGAGGGTGAGAAGCTTTATGTCCTGGCCTCGCAATTTTTAGATGCCATGGACGAAACAATCGAAGAAATTCGCCATGACAAATCATCGATGTCAGGCAAAGTCCGCATCGGCACTTTAAATGGAGTGGGTAAAAGTTGGCTGGCCCCCGAATTGTTAGGGCTTGCGAAAAAATATGCAGAGCTCACCGTTTGCATCACCTTTGGGCTTCAAGAAGACTTAGTCAGCGATTTTAAAAATAACCGTCTTGATATCTTGGTTTTACCTGAAGACTGCCTCCCGCCAGTGGGGGAAAAAGTTTTTTTAAGTGAAGAAAAATCGACGATGATTTTCCCGAAGTCCAAAGATTTCAATATCTCAAAAAATATTTCCTTAACTGAATTGGCCAAATATCCAACGGTGCTTTTTGAAATGGGAGATCCTCTTTATTTCAATTGGTGTCGTGCTCGTTTTGGAGAAGCACCGAAAAAAATTAATATAAAGTATGTGGTAAATGGTCATGGCAGCATGATGCAAGCTGTATCGCAGGGCCTCGGGGTTGCAGTCATTCCTAATCATGTGCTGCGGCGATCTTATTATCAGGATAAAGTATCCACACTGGGCAAGGAATTTGAAGTTAGCAACGGCAAGTTCTTTATAATTTATCACAAAGAATCAAAAGAATTACTGCGCATTCAAAATACACTCAAACTTCTTCTTTCTGGCGATAATCCTCTTTCTATTGGATTGAGTTAGCACATCCAATGAAACAGCAATCATACTCTTGGGAAAATTTTGGACAGAGCTTAACCAGTGGAGTGCGTGAAAAGATTGAGGGACTCATGCTTCCCGGTCTTTCTCTTTGCCTCGTCGGAGGTGCCTCACGACAGTGGCTCTCTACGAAAACCCTACCTCTCGATCTCGATTTTGAGATTCGGGTGGAAGTCTCTGATGGGCCGGCCGTTCTTATTAAGAAAATCTCCAAGCTGCTTTCTCAGCATTTTGGCGACATTCAGATTTATCCATTTGGTGTATTCAAGGCCGAAATGCTTGATATGGGACATTTGTTTCGTCTGGAATTTTCACTTCCGAGGCAAGAAATCTATTTGAATAAATCCGCTGATCATGGATTTGGACATTCCGATTTTGAGGTTAAGATTGATCCTCAGCTTACTTGTGAACAATCATTCCTTCGGCGTGACTTTTCGATCAATGCCATTGGACTGGAATTGAAACGTTCTGACTCCGAGATAAGCGTTAAACTGCAAGACCCTTTCCATGGACTTGACGATTTAGAGGCAAAAATTTTACGTTCCCTAAGTGAACAATTTTTCTTCGATCCAGTTCGTTTGTTGCGCACGATACGCTTTCAGCTGTCTTTGGGATTCACTCTGGCCCCTTCTCTTAAGAACAACTTGAAGAAATTTAATTTGCAGAAGATGACCGTTCATTATTTTTTGAGCGAGGCCTTTAAAACAGATTTTTTTGCCTTTATTCGAGTTTTTTTCCAATATGCCGAGGAAATAAAATGGCCGCTGCCTGCCTTCCTTGACTCAATCAAAAAGTTGACGACATTGGCGCCAGAAAAGTGTTTCAGGGCGACGAATGTATTTGAATTGGCGATCATTATTGCCGAATGCTCAGGCGCCGAAAAAATTGATGAGAGCACTCTTGAGAATACTTTGGGCCTTAAGAATAAAACCATCCAAAAATTGATTCTTGCGAAAAAGAGTGAAGAAGTGATCTTGAAATTGCAACAGTTGGATAGCTCACTTCACCAAACATTATCGGAGCTAGAATTCTTTCATCACCCTCTGGTGCGAGATCTCGCTTTGGTTATCAAGGCCTATGGACGATATCCTGAAGTATTTGAACAGCGATGGACCTATTTAAAGAAAACCGGCCATGAATTAGAAATCGTGCATAAACTCTCTCGCACGATGGCCGATATCGAAGTTTCTTTTAGTGTTGAGGATGAAGGTCCGCAGAGAGATTTAAGGAAAATGATACTGGCCATGCGCACTTTAAAATTCTTCCCACGGATTGCAGGAATATGAGTCTATCGATCGTCAAAATTTCGTCCGTAACGGCAAATCGTTTGAGCATTTTTTCTCAAATAGAAAAAATCTTTTTTCAAACTTCCTCAGTGCAAACTTTTACAACCCCTCAACTAAGAGAAGATTTTATAAATCGTTGGTTGTCTCCCTATCTGAAATTGGATTCGCAAAGTTCGGTCTGGGTGGCGGTTGATAGTGAGCAAGATGAGATATTAGGATATTTGACAGGCCATTTTGACACTTCATTTTATCGAGTAGCTCATGACCACGCCTCACTTTCTCTG
>JAHFAA010000067.1:0-408 GCA_023250775.1 Bdellovibrionales bacterium | reverse complement strand
CCTGCTCATTTGCATATCAACATGGCGCCAGGGCATCAAGGGAAGGGGGTTGGGGGCGCTCTCATTCGGGCTTACATCGAAGAGGTACGGGGAGCGGGTTGTTGTGGCGTCCATCTCGTCACGAGTCCGAAAGCGCGCAACACGAGCTTTTATCGAAAGACTGGATTCAATGTCGAGCATTTGCGCAGTACAAGTCAGAATGTTGAACTGCTTTTCATGGGGCAAAAGCTTAACTAGTTTTCTCGGGCAATAGAAAAAAAAAGACAAATTTTTCCTAAATAAATCCGCATTGGCCTTTTACCCAGACCTGTGTCAAATTTTATGTGAGATGGAACGTCTTTTGGGACCTGGAGGTACGCCATGGTCGATCTTCACTCGATATTACTGGATCACAAAGCAAAAAAGAAA
>JAHFAA010000066.1:3262-12586 GCA_023250775.1 Bdellovibrionales bacterium | reverse complement strand
CCTCAACTCATATTTTAGACGGCACCATTGTGGATGCTGACATCAATGCCACTGCCGCAATCGCCGCCACCAAAATCGGCGGTGGTGCTGTTGATAATACCGAGTTTGGATATTTGGATGGTGTGACTTCCGCTATTCAAACACAAATGAACGGCAAGCAAGCAACCCTCACAAACTCTGCCGGTCTGGCCGCCGCACTTAACGATGAAACAGGCACTGGCCTGGCGGTTTTTAACACTTCACCTTCACTGACAACACCTGCGATTTCCGGCGGAACAATTAACAACGCCACGATTGGCGCAACCACTCCTGCCGCCGTAACAGGCACAGTCGTTACCGCCACAGGAAGTGTCGTCATTGAAGATCCAGGCGTGGGCGTGAATGCAGTGACTGTGGTTTCGCCAACAGGTCTAGGCGCCAGCTATTCGTTGACGTTACCAACCGGTACAGGAACCGCCGGACAACTTTTACAAACAACTGGTGCTGGAGTTTTAAGTTGGGTTTCGGGTGCTGCTCCGACCGGCCCTGCCGGTGGATCACTCTCTGGCAATTATCCTAACCCAACACTGGCGACCGGTTCTGTCGACTCAGCAGTAATTGTCGACAACTCCATCATGAACGCCGACGTCAACAGCGCCGCCAATATTGATGCCTCCAAACTTGGAACCGGCATCGTCAGCAACACCGAATTTAATTATTTGGATGGCTTGACTTCCGCC
This sequence comes from Bdellovibrionales bacterium, assembly GCA_023250775.1. Taxonomy (GTDB): domain Bacteria; phylum Bdellovibrionota; class Bacteriovoracia; order Bacteriovoracales; family Bacteriovoracaceae; genus GWA2-49-15. The sequence goes on along the minus strand of JAHFAA010000066.1, from coordinate 11,867 downwards.
ATACAAACTCAAATCAACGGCAAGCAAGCAACTCTGACCAACTCCGCCGGACTGGCCGCCGCTCTTAACGATGAAACAGGCACAGGCCTGGCGGTCTTTAACACTTCACCATCGATTACCACACCAGCGATCAGTGGTGCAGTGACAGTCACCAACGGTACCGTGGATATTAAAAACTCCGACAACACCGCTCGCGAACTAAGACTGTTTGAAGGCAGCGCCAGCGGTAACAACTATATCGGTTTGCGGGCCTTCGCCGGATTCCCCGCAGACTTTACTTTAACATTCCCCTCGGCCCTTCCAGGCTCCGCCAACAGTGCATTAGTTTCCGACACCTCAGGCAACTTATCTTGGGCAACCTCTCTTCCTCCAAGCGGTGCCGCCGGTGGAGATTTAACAGGCAACTATCCTAACCCCACAATTGGCACAGGTAAGGTGACCTCGACCCATATTTTGGATGGCACGATTGTCGATGCTGATATCAGTGGCACCGCCAATATTCAATACTCGAAGATGGTCGCCTTAGGCGGCAATTATGCCGTTATCACAAATGCTTCTGGTTTTGTTACGACGTCGACTGCCACAGCGCTGGAATTAAGTTATTTGAGTGGCGTGACTTCTGCCGTTCAAACACAGATCAATGGCAAAGTTGCCAAGACTGGCGACACGATGTCCGGTGCGCTTACGATAAACTCAGATCTTAGTGTTACAGGTAATACAACTCTTACGGGCGCCAACAATGTTGGGTACAAGGGTCTCAATGGTGGATATACAACTGGTGACGAGCTTTGGTCCGTGTGGTCCATTGGAGCAGGATGGAATGGTTCCGGAGGGCATGGTGGCGCATACACAGGGATGTACGGCTTGGGTATTTGTCAGGTTCCTGGTGTCGGTGGTTGCCCGGCCACCGCGACAACCGGAATTGGTTGGATGCAATTGAACCTTGTTAACAACGGAACCGCCAACATCGCTCTCGGTCTTGATGGTAATGCCTGGTTCGCCGGAGGCGTGAAGTCCAACTCCATTACGACGAGTTCACTAACGACAAGTTCACTAACTGCAACTGGGGATATTACAGGTGCAAGATTTCTTGATTACAACAATACTGGCTACTATCTGGACCCTGCATCCACTTCAAATTTAAATGCCGTGAGTGTGGTATCGACGACGGCCAGTACAAGCATGACCGCTCCAATTTTCTATGATCAAAATAATACTGGCTACTATCTGGACCCTGCATCCACTTCAAATTTAAATGCCGTAAGTGTTGTAACAAGCACGGCCAGCACAAGCATGACTGCACCAATTTTCTATGATCAGAACAATACTGGTTACTACCTCGACCCCGCCAGTACTTCCAACTTAAATGGGCTTACAACCTCCAGTGCTTTTACCGCCAATTCATCAATCAACGCCAATGCCCATATTAATATGGGAGCTAGCTCTAATCTCTATATGGGAGGAACGTCATCGTGGATTTACGCCGGAAGGACCGGGATGGTGGGAACTTATAGCTCATATGAAGTTCAAAATATTTGGTCAATGGGCAGCTCTTGGGTGCCAACCTTGACTGCAGGTGCTGGAACTTGGGGCGGCCAGTATGGCTTTGGCTATTGTCATACTAATAATGCTGCCTGTAAGGCTGGCTATGGTCATCAAATTGATTTCAACCAAGGTGGTACGACAAATATCGCTTTAAGCCTAGGTGGTAGCGCTTGGTTTGCGGGAAGTATCGATGTCGATGGAGTGGTCAATGGCGATGGTGGCTTCTCCTCCGGAGGAAATACGGTTATCGATGCCGGCGGTGGATGGATTCGAACATACGGCAACACTGGCTGGTACAATGGCACCTATGCTGGTGGCTGGTATATGACAGATGCCACTTGGGTGAGGACCTATAACAGCAGAAGTATCGCAACCGATTCAGACCTCTCCGTGGCCGGCAATTCTTATCTTGGTTATGAAAGAGTCACGGCCAACTTTACACCTGCTTCACTTAGCAGCTGGCTCGCGAGTTCGCCGGCAATCTACTACGGTTCAGGCTCTGTTTCATGTACGGCCGGCAAACAGGTGCTATCCTGTGGCGTCTATATTCCATGGGCTGACTGGGGACATGGTTCAGCTTATCCAAGCAGCAACACAACTTGTACCTGTAAGGGCGGCTACTATTCGAACACAGGTACTTTTACATGTTATGCGGTTTGTGCAAGAATATTTTAATTCATGAATCGAGACCCAAAAAAAATAATTTATCTTTTAGCTGGCGCGGTGATCTTTTTATTAGGTCTGGTCGCGGGCCTTTCTGTCATGATCTTCACAAAAGATCATTCAAATTCTTTCGATGGCAACATCCCCGCCCCCATGACGGGAAATATTCCAATGAACAGTGCTATAAATCCAGGCCAGCCATCCCAGAAGGCACCGGCCAACATCCCATTGCCAAAGTCCCTAGAAAAGTATGCCAAGTTTCCGACCTCTTGGATGAGTGACAAATTGGATTCTTCAAAGAAGCAAGGGTATGCCTTGTTTCTTGATCTTGCCTCATCGAAAAAAATGATCTTTGAGAGATGTACCGCTCTGGTTTACCTTGATCCAAAAACGAAGCAACCGGTTTCACCACATCCCGCCGAAGGCAACGATTTTTGTGTTCCCGTTGTGTGGAATGAAATTATCGACATGGATGACAATACAATTTTCGTGAAGGATAAAGAAAAGGGCACCAAACTCTCTATTCCTTTTAAAATTTCTGCCAACAGCGCCCGTATCAAAGTTAATGGCGTTGAAATTAATTTGATTCCTGGAAGTCGCAATGATCTGCTCCAGAAAATTGAGGCCCTCGATTCTGTAAGAAGAGAGAAAGATGAGGCCTTAAAAAAGATGAAACCTGAAGATCGAGCGCGATAATCTAGTTATTTTCCAAAAACAAATCCCTCACCTTCTTCTGAAAATACTCCGGCAGCGGCGCCTCGACAGTCATGGGCAATCCCGTCTCAGGATGGGGAAATTCTAATTTCCCGGCATGCAAAAACATTTGGGGCGCATTTTTGTCTGGCCCGTAAACTCGATCGCCCAGCACAGGTGCTTTAAGCGAACTCAAATGCACCCGAATTTGGTGCATTCGTCCTGTCATGGGCATGGCCTCGACCAGCGCCATTTTTTCATGCCGGGCCAGTACGCGAAAATGCGTCTCGGAACTCTGAGCATCTTTTACGGAAGACGAGCACACTTCCATCATCATGGAATTATTTTTTGATCTTCTTAAGAAGTTTTTCACAACAGTGGGCAGCTCACCTTCTAAATGCACGATCGCCAGATAGGTCTTTTGAATTTTCTTGTGTAAAAAAAGATCACCTACTGCTTTATTGAAAGATTTTTTTTTACAAAAAAGCAGAAGCCCGCTGGTGTCGTGATCGAGCCGATGGTGAATCGCCAAATAAGTGGGACGACCTTCACGTTGATCGAGATAATTTTGAAGAGCGCCGTAAAAATGTTCTTTCTCATTTTTTAAAGTGGCGGTTGATGGCACACCGGCCGGTTTGTTGGCGATCATCAAAATGCGGTCTTCAAAAATAATTTGCTCAGATGTAATTCGCATAGGCCTCGCAGTTGACTGAATCAAAAAAATCTTATCTCATCATTTCAACAAAAGACAGCAAGGAGCGTATCATGCCCCCATCCGTACAAATTATGACCTGGGCAAGTATGTTGAGTTCTCATGCCATAATTTTTATGGTGACCACCAGGGTCCTGATGAAAAACTTCCCTGAGAAACCTGAAAGTAATATCATCGGGGCGATCGTCTATGCCGTGGCAGTGGCCGTGGCCTTAGTTGGTCTGGGTTTTCTGAGACACTCAAAAAAAGTCGCCAACGGGCAACAGTTCTTGGTTGTCGCCATGGCGGTTTTTGAGGCGATTGCAGCGCTGGGAATGGTCTCGGTGATTTTGGGAGTCGCTCCCTCAATTTATTATGGCCTGGCCGCCAGTGGCCTGCTCCTGCACTTAATTGCTTTTCCCTTCAAGCGGGGCCAGTAGCCCCTGACTGCCTAAGGCGAGGGCGGTCATTTTGTACAAGAGTCGCATCCCGACGTTGGCATCCCACTCATCTTTTCCTGGTGCAACTTCGCACAAATCAAAACCCACGATTTTTCTTTTGGAACGCACCACCTCGCGCACGATCTCAATCAGCTCCAGATAATCCAAACCGCTTGGTACAGGCGTTCCGGTGTTGGGACAAAAGCGCGGATCAAGGGCGTCGATATCAATGCTGAGATAAACCAACTCTGGAAGCTGAGAGACAATTTGTCGCGCCACTGTTTGAAAGGGCGTACCGGCAAAGGCCATCCCTTTTATATCTCGATCAAAGAAAACTTTGAATTTTGAATTTTTTTGCGTCGTATACTGATATTCGGCCTCACAAAAATCGCGAATCCCAACTTGTACAATTTTATTCACGCCCCGACATTCCTGGGCCACGTTGTAGAGAATGGAGGCATGGGAATATTGAAACCCCATATAGGCACGACGAGTATCCGAATGGGCATCAAAATGCAGCACACCCATGCCGGGAAATTTTTCGCTGTAAGCACGAATCGCCCCAAGTGGCGAAGAATGGTCGCCGCCTAAAACCACCGGCATTTTATTTTTTACTAAGAGTTTTTTTGTTTCCGCATAAACAAAATCATTGACCTGTTTGCTCGCCTGATTGACTTCACTCAGGGCCTTTTGCAACGTCTTCGACCCGGCAACTTCTGCATCGGATGCATTGATAATCTTCTCGGCCACAGGTCGCATTTTCTTATTTAACATCACAAGAGTTCGGGGCTCAGGTCGCATAAAAAGCCCGGCCTGAAAAGGTTCGATATAATCTAAATCGAACAAGTCGAGCTGAGGACTGGCCTCACGCATACTCTTTGGCCCCTTGTGGGTCCCGATTTTATAAGAGGTTGTGACGTCCCAGGGGACAGGCAGATACACAACCTGCGACTCATCCTCGCTAAAGGGAAGGCCAAAGATCCCATCTTTGGCGTCTGCTTTGGCATTCACATCAATCGTTTTATTTTGATTTTTCATAGAGGGGAAATATAGGACAGAAAAGGTCAAAAAAGATAGCATTTTGTGCACTCCCGCTCTTCGGGCATAATAGAATGGTCTGTTTTGGGGAGCAAAAAATGTTTCGACAATTCATGGCCGTCATTCTGAGCATCTCTATCTTTGTCATGGGGATGATAACCCCTGTTCGGGTTCTGGCCCAGGGCGCTTGCGCCAATGGTGTGACCCAGGCCCAGTTGCAGAAAGTTCGCCAACTTTTGGCCGGTGAAACTCCTGCCGTCATTGAGGCGAAGATTAATGAAATCTGTTCCGACCCTGCTATCACGAAAGACAAACTTGAAATGCTCTTAGGCTCCGTGGCGGTCCCTGCTCCCCTTCAGCCTCCTGCCACGATTGAAGTTCCCGACTCCATCAAACGCCGGCTGATCATGAACAGCCAGGTTTCTAAAATTACCCCGGATCAATGGCCGGCAATCGCCATCCAACTTTCAAATGGCACCATTCCCGAGGGGGTCGACCCTTATTTCCCGGAAGAGCGCGAGGCCTTGAAGGCACTGGGCTTCAGCGATGAAGATCTGAAAACCATTCCTCCGGCAGGAAAAGATTTTCAAGACGTTTTGAATCGCTATGCCGACAAACAGTACGAGGAAGGAAAGGGTGGCGCCAAGGGTTTTGCCTATGGTTATGCCTTCGGGGTGGCCATGGTTTTCCTCTATGCCATCACCTCAATTTTTATGTTTATCCAATGCAAGAGCGTGCCCTCAAGCATTATTTTCTTTACCGCTTCCATGGCCTACGTGGTGAAAATCATCATCACGATCAAGATGTATGTGGATTACATCGAGGCCATTATCGCCACGATGAATAATGACCCGGCCAAAAAGATGATGGCCTCTATCGACGTTTATAAACAAGCGCTGGCAGAAGGAAAAGCATTCGCGGGCCAGGGCAAAGCGGTGGTAGCTGAAGGCGAAGGCGTCATCGCCACTTGCAAGCAACTGGCCACTGATCCATCGCAAATTTCCGCCTGTGTCAATGGCGCCAATCAACTAGGCCTTGATGCTCAGACCATAAAGGACCGCGGAATTGAGTGGGTAAAATGCGAGCTGGCGCGCTTGAACCAGACTGCCGCCGATCAGTTCTCCATGCTTAAACATGCCTACGACATCTTAGTCGAATTGAAAAAAATCGTTCTGATCGAGGCCATCTCCACCACGATTGTGGCGGCCGCTTGGGGAACTGCCGAAGGTTTTGCCATTGCCGAAGCGGTCAATCCCGAAACGGGATTTGGCACCTGCGTGGCCGATGCCGGATCGCCTAATGTCGATACCAAAACACGCATCACCCAATTGCTCCAAAATTTATCCCCCATTCCTCCCGCCTTTGCTGGTAAAGAAAATGCCAAAGAAGAATTTACCGCTTTGGGGATGGATTTTATTTTTGTCGTTCTGATGGCCGCAGGAGTGTGGCTTGTCACCACCGTCGCGGCCTTTCACGGGATGTGGCTTGCCGCTGGAAAATTTGGAACTCAGCGGGCGATTATCATGGGCGCTGCGGCCATCTCGGCCATCGTGGGCATGGGCTTTTTATGGAAGGCCTATGACTATACCAATGGGTTGGTGGATCAGATGGACATCTTTCTTCGCGCCATCAAACGCACCCTCACCAATGAAGGTGTGGCGCTCGGTTCCGGCGACTGGACCCAAGATCGAAACAACGACCAGAGTTGTATGCAAGGGGCGATGGGCAGCCATCCAGATGTTACGGCAACCCCCATTCCATTTCCCAGTGGGATTCCCACAAGCTGGCCGACGATTCCTCCTGGGGCCACCATACCTCCGGGTATCCCAACGATTCCACCAGGGGCGACAATACCGCCAGGAGCAAGCATAAATTGGCACGACTTCATGAACAAGATTATGGGGCAAGGCCTGATCTCGTCAGTTTACGCCCAGACCCCGCCTTCTTCCCAAAGTTCACAACCGTATTGTATCAGCGCCAATCGTTTCTATCCCGATCCAGAGTGTAACTGTAAAAAGAATGGCACCTGCCTGGCACCCGCCATGCCGGAAATAAAATTGCACAAGAGCATTGACCCGCGTGGCATGCAAAACCATTTTGCCCTTATGAAAGATGTCAATAAGGCGCAGGCGCTGATGGGCCAGGATCGCATGAGCGAGGCCTATGCGTTGACTAAAACCTTCAGCAAAAAGCTCGAGTCGCTCAAAAAAGAACGAATCTACCTCAACAATGTTTTGAACCAGCAGTTGGCGGAAAAGAAAAAAACCCAGGTTAATGTTGGCAGTGAAGGCCAAAAACTTTCGGCCAAATTGGAAGATTCAACCAAGAAAGCTGTCGATGCCATGAAGCCTGCTGACAAGAACCGCATGCTTGGCTTCCTCGGAATGGGAAATACCCCTCCCGAAATGGCCAACGATGCCCTTCATAAACAAGATGGGTTGCTGGTTCGAGGCATGACCAGTCTCAAGAAATTTTTAAATTCTCTTGGCCCGCTTGGCAGCCGTGTCGTTCCTTCTAAGGGCAATTTGCGCACCATCAAGCGCGCAGAAAGCGAAAATGCTTCCAGCAAAATCGACTGGAGTGATGCCGGAGTTTTGGAAGAAGGGCAACAGAAAGTCGAAAAAAATAATGTTGATGATTTGGAAGTCGAAGGAAGTGATATCAGCCCGGACAGTGGGGCGTCGATCTTTCAAATTATTACCAAACGTTATTTCCAGAAATTTCTGTCTCAGTAACTTTTAAGGAATCTGCTTTTGGTTTACGATGTCTTTTATTTCTTGAGCATGGTCTCGAGATAGCTTTTGGCATTCTTGCGCCACCGCTTTGAATCCGTGGGCATGTAGGGCGGTCATGCAACCTACAAAAAAACTTTTCCCCATCAGCATGATGGCCACTGACTCCGTCACATATCCTTCGGGAATTTCTTCCACATGCTTTTCGGCAGGCCTCTGATGAGTCGCACAGGACGTGCTCAGGAGCAGCGATACGAGGATCACACATCTTAAGAGAAACATGAGCACACCTCTAAAAAAAGGACTTGGCATCCATTGTGCTCAAGTGTTGGTGAACAGACTCTAAAAATTTTCCGCCCAGTTCACCATCAATCACGCGATGATCATAAGTATGGGTTCCATACATCATGCTACGAATGGCGATGACATCGCCGGGCAGGACCACGACTCGTTTGGTGATCATTCCAGCGGCGTAAATCGCCAGCTGTGGTTGCAAAATAACCGGCGTGGCCAAGAGCGTTCCAAAACTCCCCACATTGGTGAAGGTAAAAGTACCGCCACTCAAATCCTCCATGACCAACTTGCGCGCGCGCGCTTTGATCGCCAGGGCATTCAAGGTTCGGCACAGCCCAAGAAGATTCAGATTCTCGGCATTTTTAATCACGGGAACAACCAGCCCATGGCCGGGCACGGCGACAGCGCAACCTAAGTTGATATCTTTTTTAATCACAATCTTGTCGCCATCGACTGAGGCATTCACCCAGGGATGCTCTTTGAGCGCCTGAATAAGGGCGTATAAAATA
>JAHFAA010000066.1:0-3252 GCA_023250775.1 Bdellovibrionales bacterium | reverse complement strand
TATAAAATAAACGGCGAATAAGTTAATTTAAAACCTTCCTGCTTCTCAAATTCGGCCTTAAAACCTTCTCGGAATTTTACTAAATGAGTGAGATCAACTTCGCTGATGGAATTAACATGCGCCGAAGTGAGTTTTGACTCAATCATATTGCGCGCGATGGCCTTCCTCATATTATCCATCACCACAATCTCACCGCGCTCGCTGGTTGCAACAGGAGATGTTGGTGCTGGCATTGGCCCCTGTTTTTGACGACCTTTCATGTATTGTTCAAAATCCGCTTTACTAACGCGTCCACCTGCCCCTGTTCCTTTGAGCTGTTCCAATTCATTTAAGGCCACGTTCGCCTCTTTCGCCATGGCGCGAACCAGTGGGGTAAAAAAGCGACGCTCATCTTTTTGGGAAGTTTCTTTTTCTTCAACTTTCGCGGGAATATTTTCCACCACCTTTTCGGGAACTTTTTCGGCCTCTTTAGGCGCGGTCGCGGCAACCTTGGCATTAGGATCATCGTCAATTTCGGCAATTTTTTTATTCACGTCAACGGTGTCACCTTGTTGATAAAGGAGTGACACCACTCGCCCTTTAAACGGCGAGGGAATTTCCGCTTCCACTTTATCGGTAGAGATATCCAGCAAAACCTCGTCCACCTCAACTAAATCACCGACATTCTTATGCCATTTGGTAATCGTACCCGTGGTGACTGATTCTCCCATTTGCGGCATTACGATTTCATGATTGGACATAGTTTTCTCCCCTACTAGAAATTCAGCGATCGTCCTTTAGAGACCATCACAGCTTCCGCCAACCACTCACCCAATGTGGGGTGAGGGTGGATGGTGTTAATAATATCTTCATCAATTCCTTCCATGGTCCGAAGCAAAACATACTCGTGAATTAACTCGGTCGCCTGGTTGCTGACGATATGGGCGCCCAAGAGTTCTCCATGAGGCCCCATCAAGGTTTTTACAAAACCATCTTTCTCATTACTGGCCTGGGCCTTACCATTGGCCAAAAAGGGCACCTTGCCAACCTTGTATTCCATCTTTTTTTCTTTCAGCTCGCGCTCAGTGTAGCCGACGCTGGCGACCTGAGGCTGGCAGTAAGTGCAACCCGCAACATTTAATTTGTCGATAGGATGCGGTTTGAGGCCGGCCAAATGTTCCGCGGCGATCACGCCTTTATGTGAGGCCACATGGGCCAGCAGTGGTGGCCCGGACATGTCGCCGATGGCGTAGATATTGGGAATCGAAGTTTGGTAATTGGCATTCACGCTGACAAAACCACGATCGGTTTTCACGCCGACTTTTTCCAATCCGATATTTTCAATATTGCCCGTCATGCCGACGGCAATCAGCGCCAGCTCAAACTTGTATTCTTTTTTCTGCCCGGCCTCAGTGGCAAAAATGGAAACGTCATCGCCATTATTTTTGGCCTCGACCCCTTCCACACCCAAGGAAGTTTTGACACCATATTTTTTATAGGCGCGCTCGATTTCCAAGCTCGAATCATCATCCTCAATAGGCAGCAGATGTTTTTGCATTTCAAAAATATGCACCTCAACCCCGAAGGCATTCCAAAAATAAGCGAACTCCACACCGATGGCCCCGGCCCCAATGATGCCGATGCTCTTGGGCAATTTATCCAGCTTCAAGGCCTCCCAGGCACCGATCAAGCGTTTTCCATCATGAACCAGCCCCGGAAAAGTTTTGTAGTGCGCACCGGTCGCCAAAATAATATTCTTGGCAGTCACAGTGTCGGTGTGTCCGCGAGGATCTTTTACTTCGATATTGCTGGCGTCCTTTAACGTCCCACGTCCTTCCAAAACTTCGATCTTGTATTTTTTCATTAAAAAAGCAATGCCCTTGGAGGCGCGATCGGCCACTTGCGCCGAACGCTTCAACGCCACGGCGGCATCAAGCCCTTTCAGTTCCACATTAATCCCCAGCGCCGCCAGATCCGCCACCTCATGCACGGCATGGGCGCTTTTGAGCAAGGCCTTTGTCGGAATACAACCGCGATTTAAACATACGCCGCCTAATTTATCCGCCTCGATCACCGCCACAGATTTCCCCAACTGACTGGCGCGAATGGCGGCAATATAGCCACCAGGGCCTGCACCAAGAACCACCACATCGTAACTTTTCATATCATCCCTTCTTCTTAAGTATTTACCTATAAATTCTAATTTTTATAAGCTATATGCATCGAAAATCTAAGTGAACAATTGTGCAACAATAGTCTAGGACTAATAAATTGACCATGACGATCGCCATCGAATCTCGCCCTGATCTCTTATCCACAGAAGAACGCGAGGCCATTTTTAGACATTTTCCAGACGGGATTGTGGTGTTCGATTTGGAGACCACTGGACTTTCGCCCTCACTGGACGCCATTGTAGAAATCGCCGCAATCTCTGTCACGCCTTCTGGCACCCGCGTTTTTCAAACCTTGGTCAATCCCGAGCGCTCCATTCCTCCCATCGTGATTGGCATTCACGGTATTACCGACGAGATGGTGGTCGATGCGCCGGTTTTGGAGACGGTACTTCCGCAATTTTTAGCATTCACCGGAACTGTTTCTCCGTGGTTTGCTCATAATGCCCGTTTCGACGTCGGATTTATCATTGCTGCACATCAGAAATTTGATTTAGCACCGCCTCCCATTGATGTTTATTGCTCCTGCCAGCTGGCGCGCGTGACCTTTCGAGGTGCTCCCAATCATCGCCTGAAAACGCTTACCACCTATCTTAATATTGTTCTAGAAACTCATCACCGGGCCTTCGATGACACTCTCGCCACTTTGCATGTCGTGGCCCAAGGCCTGATTCGCTACGAGGCCATTTTGGCCCAGCCTTTTACCCCCGGCGAATCCAAAAAACCGCCTGACCTTAAGGCCCATTCCTGGGTTTATTCCATGAGTGAGTTTCAAAAGGTCAAGGCCACCTCTCTCCCCGAACATCTGCAAAACCTGGCGCCCCTTTTGACTGAAGGCCAACCCAAAATCGAAATCCTCTACCAAGGCGGAAGCCACAAGGGCAGCTATCGCCCCATTCGCGCCGTGGCCTTTTTACCTATGCCGCAAGGGCCGGTGCTCTACGCTCATTGTCTTTTAACTGATCTTTACAAATCATTTTCTGTGAGAAAAATAATAGCGTGGCGTTTACCGCAAGCTCCAGGAGAGGATGTGTGAATCAAGACAAAAAAATCAAAACCTGGCGACGCTGGGTGGAACTTTTCGGTTTTCTTTTTCTCTATT
>JAHFAA010000065.1 GCA_023250775.1 Bdellovibrionales bacterium | reverse complement strand
CCGGGGCGATTGGAGTCAGAGCAGTCCAGATTCCATCTTTCCAATAACCAGGCACGGAGACATTGGAACTATTTTTGCTTGATCCCGCAATGTAAATATATGTGTGATCAATAACCATTGAAGAAACAGAACTATCTTTTGTCGTGTCGATGGCATCCAAAGTAGTCCAAATCCCATCGCGCCAATAACCAGGAACCTGCACGGATGAACTCGAAGTGCTGTATCCGGCGGCATAGAGATGGGTGCCAGAGACCGCGATGGCGTTAACACTGCTGAATTTTGTCGTATCGAGTGGCGGGAGAGTTGTCCATATTCCATTCATCCAATAACCGGGCGTCCAAATATTAGCATCTGAAATGCTATATCCGGCAGCATAAACCGGGATTGGGTTTACCTGCAGAGTAACCGTGGCATCTGCTGAGGTGCCGGCCGAGTTCGTCGCCACCAAGGTAAATAGGGTGGGCAAAAGGACCGAGGTTGGTATTCCGGAAATGAGACAGGTGTTCGCGGACACACTCAGAGTCGCAGGTAAAGCTGTCGTTCCAAATTTAATTGCACAGGACGTAATCGAGGCGCCATTGGCATTTAAGGTCGATGGTGAGACAGACATGGAAGACCCGATGGTGCCAATCGTGCCCGCTGATGAGGCGTAACTCAAATTGGGGGGGGAGGCCGGAAGGGATGTTGCTGTCGCCGTAGGAACGGGGGCCGATATTTGAACAGGCGGGGCCACACTCTGACCGTCTTTGCTTCCTCCACCATTGCAGGACGTAAGGAGGAAAAGGACAAGGAGAAGATTGAATGCAATAAAGATGTTATTTTGGGAATATTTCATAAGAACTAAATTCTATCTCTCACTTGCTTTTATCTCTAGTGAAATATTTTTCCGCATCATCATTATTCCATTCATTTCAGCTGGTTATAATGTTGCCAAGGACAAGTATAAAATGCCGCAATCTCGAGATTTTTATGTGCGAACTCTCTCACCTCCTTATTTGAATTTGACCTGTAAAATCTACTCAGTTGAAATTTTTCGTCAGTGCCTCTTACAAAAGCATTTATAATCCTTCCATTAATCCACTCATCGAGATTTAAGCAATGAAGGCATCGAAAACACTGATATTATTTATCACGCTCTTTTTTTGCACGCTCGCCCAGGCGAGCTACTTTAATGACCTCGGTGGACTTGTTTCTATTTATCAAAATCCCACCAACCCTTTCATGGCCGCGCAAAACAATAATATGCACGTTGACTCCTATGTAACGGATGTTCATCCGACATCAGGGCCAATCGGATTCGGGGGTATCGTCTCATCATTTCACTACGGGGCACTTGCTGGAGAATGTGCCGGCATCTTATTTGATCGAAATGGCGATATTATGACCGTCTGTGTGAGAATGGTAAAAACTGAACTGCTCCTTATTGATAAAAGCACACTTGAGGTTAAGGCGTCTTATCGACTCCCAGGGCGGCCCAATATTCTGCTCGCAACCGCAACACTTCAATTTGAAAAGCTCATGGAAGATACCTCCGGCGGTGCATATTTTGTCATTGATAATCAAAACCGCGCTGTAATTGCAACGGCGGAGAGAGAAATTCTAATTATCGGCCAGAGGGAAAAGGATCACAAAATCACCTTTGAGTTAGAAAAGAAAATTGAATTAAAAAATGCCGTCCCCCAAACACACTGCCCAACAATTAAAAACCCTAATTTTTCTGACAATCGTTGCGACAAGGTGACCACGGTACTCATTGATTTCAACGGCAATTATTGGTTTATCAGCCGCTATGGCAAAGTAGGAGTCGTCAACCGCCAGACAGAGGAGATAAAGGTTTATCAACTTCCAGACAAAGAGGAGCTACAAAATTCCTTTGCCGTAGGGAAAGATGGGGTGTTTATTGTCTCCAGCCATGCCCTATACCATTTTAATTACAAACCTGATCGTGGGCCTTATATCTTATGGCGTGAAGGGTATAATCGTGGCACGGAAAGAAAATTAGGCCAGGTTAATCAGGGATCTGGGACATCGCCCTCACTGATGGGAGATAAATATGTTGCGATTAGCGATAACGCCTCTCCCAGGATGAACGTTCTCGTGTATCGGCGAGGGGCACTCGCGCCGGGCCAGAGGCGGCTAAAATGCGCCCTTCCCGTTTTTAAAGATGGGGAAAGTGCTACTGAAAACTCATTTGTGGTTTTCAACAATTCTCTCATCGTCGAAAACAATTTTGGCTACAAGGGCCCCTTCGCCCACAATCAATCCACTGGTGGTGTTGCCCGAATCGATATTGACGAGAGTAGTGATAGCTGTCATCAGGTCTGGGAGTCGAACATTATTGCCCCCACCTGTGTGGCCAAATTATCACAGGGAAATGGAGTCCTTTATTTTTACACAAAGGACAGGAACGCCTCTCCTTCCGAGGAAAACTGGTCATTGACGGGCCTTGATTTTGAAACGGGAAAAATTATCACACAAATTAACACTGGTCGTGGCAATAAGTTCAATAATAACTGGGGGGCCATCTCCATCGGGCCGGATCAAGCGGCCTATGTTGGCTCTCTCAAGGGATTCATTAAAATTGAAAGTGAAAATCTACTCAAATAATTTGAAATTAATATCGCCTAATACCCGCCCTGGCAAAGGTAAGAACGGATTGAGCAAAATTATCTCCCCCACAACTTCTATTATACGGTATTATTGATGAACGGGGGTCGCAGACTATACTTAATAGTGGGGTAAAATGTTTATAAAATTCCTTATCCTCTTTATCTTTGTTATAGGCGTTCTAGGCCAGAGCATTCTTTTTGCAGAGTGCTTGTGCATAACAAAGGCGCAACAAACCTCCAAAGGCCAGGACCTTGAATTTGAAACCGCCCGATGCCAACTCGAATCTAATCTGAGTGAATGTCGTAACCCAGAGTTAGGCATGAAAAGCATAACTTCTCTCTCGCAAAGCAATTATCCAAAAGCACAATATTTAATGGGTTACTGGTACATGATTGGGCGGGTTGATAACAAGATAAATTATGCCATGGCCTTGAGCTTACTTACGAAGGCCTCTGATCATAATGTTATCGCCGCCTATCATGATTTGGGTTGGCTCTATGAAACAGGAAACGGTACGAAGCTTGATTTAAACACAGCTGAAAAACTTTATTTAAAAGCTGTTTCCGGTGGCGACATCAGAGGAAAGCTGGGACTAAAACGCGTGGAACTCGCACGGCTCAAGTTGCAATATCCCCATGCCACAAAAAAGAAAACAGGACAATTATGAAACTGATGGCACTCTTAATTCTGATCCTTGGACTTTTTTGGGCAAATGCTCATGGGCAAAATTCTGCGACTGGCATAGAAGATGTATGCAAACAACTATCCACCGCCGGGAGACTCACCCCAGACATAAAAGTTACTTGTTCCACAGAAAGCGGCGCAAATTCGTCATTTTCACCCAACGGTCTCCTGGCCTCGAGTTACTGCAATTTCATTTTTTCCTGTGACTACTATGAACAGTGTATTGGTAAACTAGTCGATTGCTCGCCGCCTAGAAAACCGAATTATTTTAAAAACTATGGTGGAAAGTATTGTGCCAAATTCAAAGACAGTCATGATCATCCTGAAATTTCCGGTTATGGCGAGGGAACTAAATTGTGGACCCGTTGTACTATGATCTGCTTGCAACGTTCACTTGATAAAGAATATCAGTGTACAGATTTCATCGGCAATATTCCACTTAAGGAATCGCCCAATGACAAATGCTTGCGATATTATAATAAAGCTTTTGATGGCCACCCAAGCTGCTATACCGATAGTGGACTTTGCTTGCTACTTCCTCCCTCTCAACAAGTTTATATTGGGATGACTGTCGACCCGAGTGATCTCATTACACCTGAGAGTCGCAGACAAATTGCGCAGGCGACACAAAATTGTGCTTTTAACTATCTTGATCTTTACAATTCTTCTGGTTCGCATACCGCCCTCAACAGTTTTCAACAAAAAGTTTACGATGTTGAAACGGCTGCACTCAACCTGGAGATTTGTACTTACACGCCATCACGCCCGAACTGCCTGGTGGAAGAAGCAATCGTACGATCATTTGATAAATATTGCCAGTCCGCTTCACGGCCAACAGCAGGTTGGGATTGTTCAAAAGATTGGAATCAAGGAAGCAATCAATTTTCTCCTTGAATTCAGTTCATTTTTGATAACGAAGCAGCTAAAAATCTCGGAATGTTATGTGGGAAAATCAAACGTTCTTAATATTTTAATATTACAAGTTGTAATTTAAACAAGGCCTGATTAATCCATGAGACTTGCAATCTATCGTTCTTTTGCCGCCGTACTACTCTCCATCTCACCCGCCTACGCTGAGGCCCAGCCCCAATCGTTGTTCATGCAATATCCCATTCTAAAGTATGTGGCAGTGCCTGTAGCTGTGCTGGTCGTAGATCTCTTTAGCGGCGGTCACCTACTTGAGGGACTTAACACTTTACTTTCGCTTTTTTTCGGCAAGCGCAAGACCCAGGCCCAGGCAAAAAAAGAGTCTGATGACATATACAAAAAAAAGCTTTCGACCAAGGAGATAATTATCTACATATTATTCGTGGTCTCCGTGCTGGCCGTTGTGACCTACTACCAACTCCGTTAAGTTTTTTCTGCTCCCGTCGAAGCTTGCTTAGTGGACGACCAAGAATCACACGCGCCGGTCAGCACCTTGCTTCTCCAAAAACTCCGGGACTTTCCGGGCGCTGAGTTTGGTGATCTCCTTCAGCAAGATCGGATCAATACAAGAAAGGCCGTGGCGATCGCGCAGATGAGTGGTGATGTGTAACAGCAGTGCCGAGGCGACTTCGGCATCGGCCTCGGCCCTATGGGCGGTTCCTTTGAATTTGATGTTTAACGAGGCGGCCAAAGGGCCCAAGGAATAGGTCGCTAATCCGGGAAACACGCGACGGGATAATTTAACCGAGCAAATCGGACCGTCATGCCGAGTCTTCATCCCCAGTCTCGCGCATTCCGCCAGAAGAAATCTTTCATCGAAGCTGGCATTGTGGGCCGCCAGCAGGTCGGTGCCGATAAAACGTACCAGTTCAGGAATGACTTCTCTCACAGGAGGAGCGCCATCGACCATGGCCTGGGTAATGCCCGTCAAGGCGGTGATAAAAGCAGGAATCCGCACCCGGCAATTGATTAAAGAAACAAAGCGCTCCACCACCGTACTTCCGACAATTCGCAACGCCGCCACTTCAGTGACTCGATCACCGTGGGCCGGACTCAGGCCGGTGGTTTCAAAGTCGAACATGACAATTGGTTTATCGAGCATCTTTGAACTTCTTTCAATCCTTGGGAGGAAAATAAATCTACAACGCGCGAGGAGCACACTCAAACTCTTTTTAAAAAAAGGCCGTGCTGTCATACAATGCAGGTGTTGGCCTTGGGCGATTACAAAGCCCTACTCACTAAGTAAATTCAGCGAGTTACAGCAGCTTCCTGCCATTTATTATCAGTTTAGCCCAGCATCGACGCGCTGTACAATTTGTTATGTAAAGGGGGGTTATGAAAAATACATCGGTACCGATTTGGTCCATCCTTTTGTGTTTCACCACTTTTGGTTTTTTGGCGATTGAGCTGTGTTACGCCAGTGATGAGGAAAATGGTGGCCTTGACCCTAATGTCATTATCAAGGAGTACACCAAGCTGCTTGATCCTTGTCCTCAGGCGAACAAGGAGAAAAGTTTCACCTTGGCCGCGGCCGCTCCTGCCGACAACTCAACCATTGCCAAAGAAAAAGCTGAAATTACCAAAAATGGTTGTACCAGAAAATTTATAGAACAAAGTGGTTATAGTTACGACGAACACAAAACGGCCCTTCTAAAAAAATGCAAAGAAGAAAATGCTTTTGTTAATCAAACTTTCGAATTTGGCACTATTTATGAAAATCAACGTCGCTACACTTTCGCATGTACCGCTGAATTACAATGCTACGAAATTAAAAAAGGGGCCTGGACCTCAAGTCCCATGCTTTTTAGTTTTTACGAAAAACAAAGTATTAAGGGGCCCTTGAAATGAACTCTTTAATAATCTTCATCTTGTTCACCTTCACCTTGTTCATCGCGGCCCTCAATCTGCTTTGGGCGAACGGGCCGTCTACGATTGCCTCGAAGGCCATCTTTCAGAATTGACAGTGTAGGACAAATTGAGCACACATTTTCTCCCCTATAACTTTTGAAGGACCATGCGCAGGCTACGGAGACTGGTTATATCCTGAGCATCAATCTGCTGACACACAACTTTCAATTTGGCCTGGTGTACTTCTTTGACGATGCTCTCTTCCGGAAGAATTCTTCGCTGGGCACACCAATATTCGCCATTTAGCGACACAACTCCCTGAACTTTGTTCTCCTTCGAGGTCTTGTGCCAGAGAGTATAATTTTCATCGAAGCGTAATAGATTTTGGTCAAAGGACGGCTTAAAATCTTGCGTTGAAATCATGGTATCAAGAATAAAAAAACCCGAGTCCGTTAAAGATTTTTGGATTTCGGTTAGAACCTTTGACCGATCCTCATCAAAAACAATGCAATGGAGACAGTGGCTATCGTAAATCAAATCAAATTTAGATTTGAGATTACAAAGTTGAAGAACATCTCCAGCCTCAAAACGAATATCAAGTTTTTGTTTTTTTGCAAGCTCATGGGCCATCTCAATGGCGGTTTGTGAAATATCAATTCCCGTCACTTCGAATCCTAGTTTTGCCAGCGTAAAAGCAGTCGTACCTGTACCACAACCAAGATCCAAGGCCTTTTTGCCTTTGAGTGGTTTCAATAATTCCTGAGTCGTCTTCCGCAAGTATTCATGTGTTGATGCATCACCGAGATCCTCAAGTGTCTTCGCATTACCCCATCCCACATTGCCTTCCGACTTGATACGAAGATAGGCCAACTCATGTTCATGATAATATTTTTTCATTGCCAACGCCCCCCATGGCCCCGACTCGAAGTGTAGGACAAATTGAGTACACATTTTCTCCCCTATAACTTCTATTACTCGGTATAATCTTAACGGAATTATTGATGAACGGGGAAAAATCTCAGGATTTTATGTGGGAAGATTACACTCTCTTAATATTATTAATCCTCTAACTGGCCACCGACACGTGGTGTTTGGATTGAGTGACCTCACTGTTTTTCCCCTGGCCTTGAATGTGTCGGGCCTCGAGCAACATGATCAAATTATCATCTTTTGTTCGACGGGCGACCGCGATGATTAAACCCTTATCAGTTGAAGCAGCTTGCATCGGCGGTTCGTCAAAAGATTTCTCATCTAACCTCTCCACCGTTTCAATCGTGTCTGCGGCCAGGGCCATCATACTCTCACCACTATTAATAATTACGGCGATTTCTCGCTGGGAATCCCTAATGGCATCGCGGGTAATGGAAAAAAGCGTTACCATTTCTGCCAGCTCTCTTTCACGCGTGGACTGAATAATGGCAGAGGCTTCAGTAAACTTGCCACTTTCTATTAGGGTATTGACCGTGGCACCGATTGAGTGAACATGTCGGTGTGGCCGATCAAAACGTTTAAGCAAACCTTTCAAGATAAGATCATTGGTGACAAAGGTGTCATACCACCGACCAAAGGCACACTTGTGAGCATTCAGTTCACCAGTAAAGTGCGTTTTTTCCGCTACGGCCTTTTCTAGTTTTCCCAACCATGCTTTATGATCCTCCTCCCGATGTTGAAGATTCACAATGAGCTGTTCCATTTCCACCTTGGCCGAAGTCATTCCCAAAACAGAGCGCAGGTCAATCAAAGGCATCACCTGCCCACGAAGGTTAATAATCCCTCTAATTGCCGCAGGCATATTGGGAATGGCAGTCACCTCTGATAATTTGACCATTTCTTGAACATAGGTGCTGGCAATACCAAAAAGCTGGGATTGTACACCGACCACAACCCAGGGAATACGTTTTAAATTCTCAGCAATCATGTCTCACCTCCTGCAAGTTGATCGGTAAATCTCTTTGGGAAATGCTACTGATCATGCTTACCCGTAGTTAAGATTCTAGCATGTCAGATTTTTGATGACGGAAGAGGCAAGAAAATTCATAAGGGAAAATACCCATAGATTGGAGAATCCGCTAGGTCTGAACGGCATGAGCATAATGGAATTATTGATGAACGGTGGTCGAAGACTAGCGCAGCTAAAAATCTCGGGATTTTATGTGGGAAAATCAAACGTTCTTAATATTGAAGTGCCCAACTGTACAAACTTTTGACACTCCCTAAAGAAACTACACTCTCGCTACCTCTTAAATCTAAAGTTGCTATTATTTTCTGAGTAAAAATTATTAACCTTACAGAGTAATGACCCCGGGGGAAACTATGAAGCACTTTGGCTTGGCCATTCTTGCTACCTTTTCAACCTTATCTTTCGCACAGACGACTTTCACTTTTAAAAGCGATAAATTCGTAGAGAATGCCCCCAATAAAAATATCCGCATCGAAAAATCATACTCCGTTGCTGTACCGATCCGAATCGGGAACACGGTTGAAACAAGTTATTACGGCGTAAATTTTGTTTATGATCTGAACGAAATGGGTTCTGTTGACGATGGTGGAGACGATCTCTACGGTTACATTAAACTTACCTGCAAGGATATCCCTGTCATATCGGATTCATCCATGCCCAGAAGGTATCAAGACATGCCGGTTCTTGGAATGAACCGCGAAGATTGCATTAAGATGCATTTACAAATGAAAGAGTTTAAAGTGCGCCGAATTCAAGGACCGATCTCCAGCACCGACATCGATCGCAATGCATTCTGCACCAAGATCACCATTGAACATCAGAAAGGTAAAGCGACCCAAGCTGAAGTGGTCAAATTTGAAATGATTGAAGATCAAGGAAGGATCAAGGAATATCAAGGCCTAAATAAACCTCAAGGCCACAAATCCTGCGCGGAGTAATGCAAAAGCTTCGCAAGATAACAAAGATCGTATGAGAGGCCAGACTACTTAAAATATTTAAGGAAGGTAAGGACGGATTGAGCACACATTTTCTTGAGTGATCCTAGTAGAACCCCTTAAAACTTATATCGCATTCCGCCGGTGATGATTTGTCCGTGGTAATTTCCATCTGTCCCGCTGGCCCAAAAATGATCATATTCTGCCTGGGCATAGAGTCCTCTGTACAAATTCTGATCCCACGACAGGGAAACCATATTCACGGTGGTATTTTCTTTGAATGCGACTTGATTTACACCAAAGGTATTCGAGGACCTTCTCCCATGCATCGCTGGAGCTGCGACGGACGACGTTTCATAAAAAATATTCTCTGTAAGATCGATTGAATAGTCGATGTCCAAAAAACCTTTTGGGGCATACTGCCACTCACCTCTAATTCCTATTTTATTTGAAGAGTAGCTGTAGACCGATTGCTTGGCATCATTATTGGCATAGCGGTAGATCACCGTTATGAAAAAGTGAGAATACGTTTTGTGCTCTATGGAAAACGCAATGTCATAAAAAAATGAATTCCTTTCACTATCACCATAAGAACGCTGGCCAATATCTGGAGAAATTTTCAAGCGCAAAGATTCATTCGCAAAGTAAAGAAGGCCTCCGCCTATCGTCGCCGTATTCACACTAAGATCGCCAAATTCACGATAGTTGACGATATCATAACTTCCCGAGAGAGAGAGGGCCAAGGAACTTGAAACACTTGAAGAAAGTCCGAGCTCTGCCGAGATTGTTGAAAATTGTGAACCTTTCTCAAGTCCTTTAGTCGTGGCATTATTCAAATTGTCAGCATAACCATATTCTGCACTGAGCTCGGGCAAAAGATCCGGTGTTTCGGCCAGAGCAAAACTGGCAGAGATGCAAAACATTAATGACAATAGGCCGCCAAGTCGCAATAGCTGATTTTCCATTATCGTCTCATGCTACCACTTGATCTTGTTTTCTGATTCTTCATGATGCCGCCCTTCTGACGTTCTAAATTGCGTTCATGCATACGATCTCGCTCTTCGAGTCGCGCCTCCATCCTTGACCGCACTCTTGCACCAAATTCTTCATCACTCCATTTGAGCTGTTTTTGGTCTCTTTCCTTAATCGCCTCACTCAACTGGGCGGTAACCATTTTCAGCGCCTCGCTGCTGGACAGGCCCTTGCTCATGGAGTGATTCAGAGTTTGAAGAGCTTCACCCAAGCAAGCCCCTTGGCAGCCATTTTTAAGTGAAGTTTGAACCATCTCCCTGATGGTCTTGCCATGCCCCTTGAGTTTGAGATGTTCACGAAATTCAGGTTCCAAAGCATCAATCTGCTGCATGTTCAGTTTTGTTTCTTTGTGAATCTGTTCTTTCAGTTGATCAATGTCACTTTCTTGCGCCAGGGTCGGATTCACCAAGATGAAAGCGAACATTAAACCCACCATGGTACTGCCTAATTGAAAATGCCTCATGCCCCCCCCTTGTTGATTACTTCTATGCCTTTGAAATTTTCACGTAAAATGAAGAGAACATGAATGACTGATATCAAAGCAAGGAGTGAGACTTCATTTGAGGAATTATGTGCAAAAGGTAAGGACGGATTGAGCACACATTTTCGCCCCTATAACTTCTATTACACGGTATAATCTTAACGGAATTATTGATGAACGGGGGTCGCAGACTAGCGCAGCTAAAAATCTCGGGATTTTATGTGGGAAGATTACACTCTCTTAATATTAGTGATACTTGAGGCGGATGATTTTGGCGTTTCGCCATGACTTTGTTTTTTCGTTTTTTTGGAAAACCGCAAAAGATTCCTTCTCTTTGCCATCCACGACAGATTTAAAGCAAACGAAGCTCAGACCTTTTTGATAAACACTTTCCAGGTTTTTTTTTAGATCTCCAACGCATTCTGTGGGATTGGTGATCTTTTCCATTTGAAATAAGGCCAAGGCAATTTGCTCCTTAACAAATTTACCTTCCTGGGGATGGAGATAGGGTTCCACGCAAGCAAAGAATTTCTCACTTTTTTTGCGGTCGTTTAAGTCGATCTTTTCACGGCATTTGACCATCTCAGAAAATATTTCCACGGTGATAGCTTGAACACTGAATGAAAGTAAGAATGGAATGAGAAAAATTATTTTACTATTCTTCACCGACTGACACCCTTCATTCCCTCGGTTGTGTTGTAGGAGTTGCCCATTGAATCAAAGAGCCCGGCAGGTTCTTCGTAGCGCAAAACCAGCTCACCTTGGAATCCCTGGGCGCATTTTCCCGAGAGAATTTTTGCCGCTACTTCCTCGGGATAAATTTGTCTCAGTTTCATGCAGTCTGGTGTACTTATGGGGCAGGTCATTCCTTTTGCCTTGGCGGCTTGAGCGATGACTCTGGCCGATTCGATATTTTTAAAAGAAGAACAGTTCGTGCCCTCATCCCATCCTTCTGTGGCGTACTTCCGAATGTCGACTTCTTTGCCTGGAGTGAGAGAATATGTTCCTGTGGCAGCGTTACAGCTGATTGCTGGTGCCGCTGGGCCTTGTCCATCGAGAAGATCGCGATACATCAAAAAACCAGAATAGTTGGCGGCCATATCTCCGTAAGATTTTACCCCCGTCCCACGGAGTCCCCACATTCCTTCTTCTTGGCCAACGCCAAGATCAAGCGCTGTATTTAATTTTTCTGGTACCGTCCCCTCGGCTTGAGTGAAGGTCGTGTAGTAGGAAAACCCGTTACTTAAAAAGTGATCAACCTTGTCGAGGCCCACCGTTATATTTTTGTTCTGAATATTACTGTGCAAGATGATGGGTGGGTAACAGCAGGCCCCGTGCTGGGCATAGATATCTTCAACTACGGTCGTTGGGACATTGGCATAGATCGTATCTGCCACATTGGATTTTTCCTGCATGGGCTTAACTTGCTTGTAAATGTCGACAACAACCTCGGGCATGTTTGTATCGAGATGGGTCGAGAGAAATTGGGTCAGTTTCTGCTTGTTGCAGGTGGGACTTCTCTCGCTGTCCATGTTGTAGGCCAGGATGGCGTTGTTAATTCGTTGATTGATTCTCTCGTTAACTTGCACCGAAATATCAGTGAGCCCTTCTCCTCTTTGGGTATAGTCCACCTCCGCAGCAGAAGCAAAATTACAGAGCAAGCAAAGCATCGCGAGAATATATTTTTTGGTGCTCATCATATTAGTTCTATTGGTTTAACCCATTACCTTATCGGTTTACCTGGGCATAATGATTACTCTTATACGAGTGAGATGTAACTCCTCTAAATTACAATTCATACCCTGGCGAGTAGTAAAGAGATTAGATTGAAATATAATGTCTGTTATGAAAATTTCTGCATTGTTTTTTTTAAGCATCCTCATGAACTTTTTTTGCCAACAGCGATGATCCTGATCGGGAAATGCGTTTTCATCAGGAGGCAAAAATAAATTCTACGCAGCTGCGGGACGGATTGAGCACACATTTTCTCCCCTATAACCTCTATTACACGGTATAATCTTAACGGAATTATTGATGAACGGGGGTCGCAGACTAGCGCAGCTAAAAATCTCGGGATTTTATGTGGGAAGATTACACTCTCTTAATATTAAAAATGG
>JAHFAA010000445.1 GCA_023250775.1 Bdellovibrionales bacterium | reverse complement strand
AAACGAGTTGAGGAGGCGTTTGGCAATGTCAGCGAAGGCATGGCCTTGGCCGAAGCAATCGTGGAAGGCGAATTTGAATTTCCTTCTGTCACTCATGCCTTTACCGAACCCCATGCCACACAAGTCGAACTCGATGGCCTGGGCAATGTAACGGTCTATTCCGCCACCCAAGTTCCTCACTATCTCCATCGCGCACTTCATGAAGTCTTAGAAATTCCCATGCATCAGATTCGCGTGGTGAAACCTCATCTGGGGGGAGGTTTTGGCGGGAAAAGTGACCCTTTTCCACACGAGATGATCGCCACCAAGCTGGCGCTTAAAACAGGCCGCAACACCCGTCTGACTTTTACACGGGAAGAGGTTTTTTTTAGTCACCACGGAAGACATCCCACGAAGATTAAAATGAAAATGGGATTGAATAAAGAAAAAGGTATCACCGCCCTTGATGGAAAAATGTTGATTGATGGTGGCGCCTACGGAAGTTTTGGTGTGGTGACCTCCTATTACAATGGAGTCCTGCTGCAAGGCCCATATAAAATCGACAATTTTGAATTTGAATGTCAGCGCGTCTATACCAACAAACCCATGTGTGGGGCGATGCGTGGCCACGGCGGCGTCAACCCACGTTTCGCGGGCGAAGTCTTAATCGATGAAGGTTGCCAAAAGCTCGGCCTTGACCCCTGTGAATTTCGTCTGAAAAATTTGCATCAGGCCTATTCCTTGGCCCCCAATCAATTTCGCATTACTTCTCAAGGATTGTCGAAAGGACTTAGAGAGGCGATGGAGAAATGCCAGTGGAAGAAAAAATTTCGCCAGCTTCCCTTTGGTCAGGGCATTGGTGTTGCCTGCGGTTTTTTTATTTCCGGTAGCGCTCTTCCTATTCATTGGAATGAGATGCCGCAAAGTAAGGTTCGTCTTACGCTCGATTATGATGGGGGAGTAACTCTTTATTCTGGCGCCTCTGATATCGGGCAAGGATCAGATACCATGCTGGCACAAATTGTGGCCGAAGTTTTAGGCCTGCCCATGAAGATGATCAAGGTGATTTCTGCCGACACCAGACTGACGCCCATAGACCTTGGAAGTTATTCTTCTCGCGTGACTTTTATGGCGGGCAATGCCGCCAAGAATGCTGCCGTTTCCATGCGAAAGATTTTAACCAAGGCCGCGACTGAAATATTAAAGATATCCGAATCAAACTACGTAGATTCCTGCCCGGAATTTAATTTCTTCAAACAAGGGCAAAACCCACCTAAGTGGAACCAAAACTTCCTAGGGGCAAACGTCAATTACGAAGATGGATTTCAATTCTCGGATGAGAAAATTTCTCATGGTAATGAAACTCTTTCTTACCTTGAAGTTGTTCGCAAGGCCCTCGATCACACAGGTGCTTTGGAATCCTCAGGCATCTATGTCTCGCCCAAGCTGGGAGGAACTTTTAAAGGTGCCGGTGCTGGCCTTTCTCCCGCTTATAGTATGACCGCCTTTATTTCGGAAGTGAAAGTCGATCCCGAAACAGGTTTTGTGAAAGTCGAGAAGGTCACTTGTGCCCATGATTGTGGTCGCGCCTTAAATCCCCAGGCAGTCGAAGGACAATTGGAGGGATCGATTCATATGGGTCTGGGCCAGGCCTTGATGGAGGCCGTCACCCATCAAAATGGCGCTGTCATGAATGCCAATTTTCTGGATTACAAAATTCCTTCACCCTTTGAAATGCCCGAAGTTGAATTGATCTATAATGATAGTGGTGAAAATGAAGGGCCGTTTGGCGCCAAGGAAGTGGGCGAGGGGGCGCTTGCTCCGATTATTCCTTCTATTGCCAATGCCATTTACGATGCCGTTGGGATTCGTCTCAAAACTCTACCCATGACTCCCGATAAAATTTTGCAGGAGCTGGCGAAAAAATGAAAAACATAAACTTTCACCGGCCGAAAAATAAAGAAGAGATCATGACTTTATTGCGTGAGCTGACGCAAAAAAAAGAGGCTTTTGTTTTTTACGCCGGCGGTACAGATGTTTCGCCGGGATTAAAATTGCAGCGAAATCCATCTGAACATATTGTCTTTTTGCGTGAGCTCAACGGCATCACAGAAATGAAGTCGATACATCAAATGAATGGCGCTGTCTCAATCGGGGCCATGTGCACACTTGAGCAAGTGGCAACTCATCCTATCATTCTTGCCAAACTCAAATGTGGCGCCACAACGGCGCAAAAAGTTGCTTCTCCTCAAATTCGAAACAAGGCCACCATTGGTGGAAATGTTTTAGTCGATAATCGCTGTGTCTTTTATAATCAAAGTTCCTTGAATCAGAATGTCCACGGAGTCTGTTTCAAGGCCTCAGGCGGCCTTTGTCATCTTGTTCCTTCCGCCAAACCAGGCGATGAAACTCTTTGTCGTGCTCGCTCTGTTTCGGATTTAGTGCCGGTACTCATGATTTTAAATGCAACCTTGCATGTGATGGGACCTAAAGGGGCGCGAAAGATTTTTATGCGTGAGTTTTATCTCGAGGATGGGATTTCACGCAACAGCTTGGCGGACGATGAATTTTTAACTCATTTGGAAATTCCCGTAACCTTGGGTGACCGAATTTCTTATCAAAAATTACGTATTCGGGAGGCGATTGATTTTCCATCTGTGGGAGTTGCGGTTGGTGAGTTTGAGGATACTGTCAGTATCTGCGTAAGCGGTGTCGATACCCATCCGCATTTTTGGAATTATAACAAAAAAGATTTTTCCTCCTTGGAACTCCTCACAGAAAAGGCCATCGCCATTGCCACCAAAAATATTTCTATCCTCAAGCAAGATTTTTTTCCCCCAAACTATCGCAAAAAAATGATTGCCGTCTATATTAAGCGGGGTATGGGACTGGGCAAGTGAAGCTTCTCGTTGCCTTTATTGTACTCTTGGGCCTGGGTGCTTTTTTCTTTTTCCGAACAAATAGCGAGCAACCGACGGCCGAAATTATTGTGGTCACGCCACCACCAGTCATCGTTTTGCCCAAACAAAATCCAATTGTTCACGAAGTGCCAAAAGCAGATTTGGAAACAAATCCAGTTATCGAGAAACGGCCCACACCTAAGAAACCTTATGTTGAAGAATGCACACGAGGAAATATGGTGGCCTGTTATAATCTAGGGGTCTTGGAGGCCAGTCAGGGAAACATGGCAAAGGCCACCAAGTTGTATGCCGAGGCCTGTGATGCCGGGGTCATGCAGGCCTGTGTAAATCTCGGTTTGATAGAACAAAAACGCGGAAATATTACTGAGGCCAAGGCCCTTTATGCCAAGGCCTGTGAAGAAGGTCGCATGCTTGGTTGTTACAATCTTGGTTTCATCGAAGCCAGTGAAGGCAATTTTGACGAAG
>JAHFAA010000444.1 GCA_023250775.1 Bdellovibrionales bacterium | reverse complement strand
AATAAAGTCAAACAGCTGACACAAGACATTCATTCGCTGGAATTACATCGAGAAACCTTGGGACCTTCAGACAATAAGATTCTAGAGGAGTTAAAGCAGGATCTGGTGCTTAAGAAGAATGATTTGCGGCTCATACGGGGAAGCCATCATTCCGTCGCCCATGAAGACAACTTTATTGAGGAGAAAGATAAAGCTTCGAATTTCACTTTGTTTGACTACACGGTAGCAAAAAAAGAGATGAAAAAGATGCAGCAAAAAATCGAAGTCGTGGCGGCCGAGAAAAAACAATTGATTGCCAAAAAACTTGAGCTTGATCAAAAGCTTGAGCAGATGAAGCCGACCATTGATTATTTAAAGCTGCTTCAGTCCAAGCTGGTGCAAATTGAGCTGCTGGAGTCTACCATTGTTTCAGATTTTGTCTTTGATCAGTTGTCCAGTGTTGATACGCCTTTTAAGCGCGCGGCCAAGGAAAAGATTGGTTTTTTTTCTCTCCTGTTATCGCTCTTTGTGATGTTCGGAGTCCTGGTGACTCGCTATTTTCTTGACTCGCGAATCTTTGACGAAAGGGAAGTCCGACGAAATTTTGAGGGTATTGAAATTATCGGGCAGGTTCCTGAGTTTGATTCAAAATAAATGCTGATAATTCCCAGCTTTCTCGAACTATGACGTAAGTAAGTCCTTCCTAGGTATTACTACCTATTGTGACGAACTCATGCTGCTTCGAAAATAAACGAAAGGTATTCGTTCGATAAAAAATATGGAACTAAATAAATGACTGACGAGGAACTCTTTTTAATTGAACTGCAGGATAGCTTTTTGCAAGAAGCTTCAGACCTCTTGGTGATGATCGAAGAAAGTTTCATGCGCCTGGAAAATGATCCCACCAGCAAAGAAGAGTTGGAAAAAGTATTTCGCATGTTTCATAATATCAAAGGCACGGCATCGGCTGTAGGTTTCGACGATCTCTCAAAATTGTGTCATACCACTGAAAATCTTTTAAGTAATATCCGAACGGGAAAAATTGCTAATGGCCCACAAGTCATTGAGGCGCTTCTCAAGGCAAGCGACGCGGTTGTTAAAACAGTGGAGGCCTTTAAAAAAGATAAGCGCACGCAATTTGACTACAGTGAAATTACCACAGAACTAAAGGCCTTGATCGAAGGAGTCGCCATTGCTCCCAAGGTCGAAAAACCCGCTCCTATCTTTGAAATAGATGACAAACTTTTAGAAGACTTTCTTTCGGATGCAACAGATCAGCTCGATGCAATTGATACTGGTCTGATTGGACTGGAACATCATCCAGAGGATCATGAGCTTATCGACTCTGTCTTTCGTGGCTTTCATACTATGAAGAGTGGCGCCAGTATTATGGGATTTCAAGAGATTGAACGAGTATCGCATATAGTGGAAAGTATTTTGGATGAGATGCGCGCTTCTAAAATGGGGCTGGCACCGGAGAAGAGTGCTGTGTGCTTGGATGGGGCTTCGCTGGTGCGAAAGATGATCGTGGAAGTCAGAAATAAAAATTATCAGAATCTCACTAAATATGAAAATGAAATCAAAGATTTTGCCGCTAAGGTAAAAGGCGTGCCGGTTATTCCTTTAGATTCAAAAAAAATAGTAGAGGATGAAGGCAAGTCCCCTGTGGCAACGGGCGGTGCTGTTCGCGAAGGCATTAAGGTGGATGCCGATAAACTCGATCGACTGATTGATTGTATTGGCGAGTTAGTTATTTCCGAAACGATGGTCTCCCAATCTGAAGAACTGGTGGACATGCATTCGGGACGACCGATTCGCAGAAATTTGGATCGTATGGGGAAAATTACTCGAAGTCTGCAAGAAATCGGAATGTCTCTTCGCATGATTCCTATCAGACAGACCTTTAAAAAGATGAATCGGCTTGTACGCGATCTCTCCAAGAAAATGGAAAAAGAAATAATTTTAGAGATAAGCGGCGAAGATACTGAGTTAGATAAAAATGTCGCGGATAAAATTGGAGATCCATTGGTGCATATGGTTCGAAATGCCATTGACCATGGAATCGAAAAGAGCGGAACAATTTGGCTCAATGCTTACTTAAAAGGTGGGAATATCTGTATTGAAATTCGCGATAATGGTCGAGGACTTGATCCCGAAAAGCTTCTGGCCAAAGGTCGTGAGAAAGGAATAGTCGCGCCGACGGAACAACTATCTCTAAGTGAGACCTATGCCCTCATTTTTGCCGCGGGATTTTCCACCGCCGAAAAAGTGACCGACGTGTCGGGAAGAGGAGTAGGTATGGATGTGGTTAAGCGAAACATCGAAGAAATCCACGGGCAGGTGGAAATTGAAAGTGTGAAGGGAGAGGGGACAAAGTTCACCATAAAAATTCCCAATACCTTAGCGATTATTGAGGGAATGGTCATTACTGTAGGCAATGAACGTTATGTCATCCCGACATATTCCATCGTGCGCTCCTTTCGACCCACTGGTCGCGAGATCACAACAGTAAGCGGTGGCCAGGCCGAGATGTTGAATCTTGGTGAAGAGTCGCTCCCTCTTTTTCGGCTGGGTGATTTTTATCGTGTCGACGAGGCCATCACAACACCGTCAGACGCCATTATTCTTCTCGTTGAAGATGGTGGTCGAAAGATTGGCCTTATGGTCGATCGAATTATTCGCCAGCAACAATTTGTCATTAAGCCCCTGACCGGCGTTCTAAGCAGTGTTCCGGGAATTTCCGGCGGAACAATTATGCCCGACGGGCAGGTGGGGCTGATTTTAGATATAACTCTTTTATTTCAACATTTAATAGAAAAGAACAACCACCAACAAGGAGTAGTTCAACGTGGAACCAACAGGCAAAGTATCCAAGACGCGAGCTAAGGCGGGTAAGTATCTCACCTTTAGGCTCGCCTCAGAGGAATATGGATTGGAAATTCTAAAGGTGCAGGAAATTATCGGCATGATGAGCATTACCAAAGTGCCGAAGATGCCGAGTTTCATTCGGGGGATTATTAATCTCCGTGGCAAACTTATTCCAGTCATCAATATGCGGGAAAAATTTGCACTAGAGGCCCATGCCGATACAGAGAAAACCTGTATCATTGTGGTCCAGATTGCCGAAAAAGATTCGGCCATCACCATCGGAATCTTAGTCGATGAGGTGTCTGAGGTTTTAGATATTCTTCAAAGCAATATTGAACCTCCACCTTCCTTTGGGTCCAATGTCGATACCAATTTTATTTTGGGCATTGGAAAAGTGGGAGATAAAGTCGAAATTCTTCTGGATATCGACAAGATCTTAACGGATATGGAAACCCATGCCGTTCTAGCCGCCGCAAGTTCAACTTCATCACATGCAGAAAGCGCATAAAATATAAGGAGATTGAAAT
>JAHFAA010000064.1:11511-12668 GCA_023250775.1 Bdellovibrionales bacterium | reverse complement strand
GGTGCTGAAGACAGTAACTTCTGCCCCCATCGCCTTGGCGATCTTCACGGCCATATGTCCAAGCCCCCCAAGTCCGATCACTCCAACTTTTTTTCCTTTTTTTGCACCATAACGTTTAAGGGGAGAATAGGTAGTAATACCGGCACATAAAAGAGGTGCCACACGCTCAAGGGCAAGACCTTTTTTTATTTTGAGCACATATTTATCTCTTACCGTGATGTGAGACGAGTAGCCACCGTATGTTGGTGTTTTGCCATCGAGCTCCACGCTATTGTAAGTAAATACCGTGTGGCCTGCGCAAAACTGTTCTTCGTGAGTTTTGCAACTCGAACATTTTCCGCAGGAATCTACGAAACAGCCGACCCCCGCCAGATCACCAACTTTAAAACGCTTCACCTTTTTCCCAACTGCGATTACACGACCAACAATTTCATGTCCAGGCACGAAAGGATAGGCGGTCGGTCCCCATTCACTGCGAGCGGAATGGATATCGGAATGGCAAATTCCACAATAGGCAATTTCAATGACGACATCATCAGGGCGCGGAGAACGTCGCTCGAATTGAAAGGGCTGCAAGGGTGATGTGGCCGATTGAGCGGCGTATGCTTTTACTTTAATCATGGTCTTTACCTCTGAACATTATTTTTACGAACGTCATCATCTACTGAAAATGGCCTACATGGCAACATCGTCGAAATTAAATATAAGATAACTTTTGAATCTGGATTTTTGGCAAATAAGATAAAATGGCCGTTTTGGACCCCAAAATAACCCCTGGCTCAGTAAGGGTTGCGCAAGCGCCTGCTAATCCAATCCGCAATAGTTCATCCAAAGGACAATGAATATCTTTGTGCAGCATAGCTGCCATTGCGCCAACCATGGAATCCCCCGCGCCTACCGTCGATCTGATTTTAACTTTTGGCAATTTCCCAAACCATGCCTCGCTACTGCTTCTTAAAATCGCTCCACCTTCAACCGAAGAAACACAAACCAAGGGAACATGAGGCATAAATTTTTTAATATGAGAAAGAATCGAATTGATCGAGACAACTTTTTTTCCAATCAGCTGAGTAAACTCCAAAAGATTAGGTTTTATAAATGATGGCGTGGCCTTAATTACATCTTGAAGAGAAGCAGCAGGCATATCGACCATACAA
>JAHFAA010000064.1:0-11501 GCA_023250775.1 Bdellovibrionales bacterium | reverse complement strand
ACAAAAAATTTTTTTTCGCCTGAGTTCCGTGACAATCTTAGTAATAAAATCAGCGACGATACCTGGAGGCAAACTCCCTCCGATGATCACAAGATCAGACGGCGTAATTTTATGGATAAAACGCTGCATCGCCTTTAATTCTTTTACTTTGATCAAGGGGCCGGAAAAACTCAGCCGCGTTTGAAGATGGTCTTCAAGATTTGAAATGGTCAGATTCATTCTTGTATTTCCCGAGATCGGCAAAAACTTATTTTGAATTTTTTGTTTTCGCAAAAGAGCTTTTATCTCTTCACCATTGGCCCCACCTAAAAAACCAGTAGCAATGACAGGGGCCCCCAGTCTGTGTCCGATAATGGCTGCATTGATACCATTCCCTCCTGGAGCATGAACCTCGTTCAGCACATAATTTTTCTCATTGGGTGTCAGGTCTTTGACCGTGCCACTGATGTCGAGGGCCGGATTGAATGTAATGGTGTAGATCATAAATTAATTTATCCTGCTTCTTTCTTTTGCTCTCTGCAAGACTTTTATGAAACAGTGATAAGGTAATAACGGGTTAAAATTTATACCCAATTCCAGCTATGAAATTAAGGTTTATGGCAAAATCGCTGGCCTTAAAATCGGTGTTATTATAAGTAAATTTTGAAACAAATATTCTTGAAACTCCCCCACCGAAAAGTAGAAGGAAAGACTCTTTATAAGATATTTGAAGTGCACTAGAGAATCCGGCAGTGATTGTACCTCTTCTTTTACAATCACTTTGACCATCTTTTTTCAGTATCAATGTTCCAATCCCAATTTCGCCGGCGAAGATTACTCGATTTCCATTACCGGCCTTTAGCCAATATCCACCTTCTGCCACTACATGGTCATAATTCGCAGAGTAAGTATTTGAGACTGTTTTATAAAAGTAGTCCTTGCGCAAAAAGCTAAATCCGATGCCAAAAAATAATCCGCCTTCACTTCCGGTAAAAGACTCGCCGACAAAATTGAAAGCATGGCCGCGTGTCTCGTAAAGTCCAGGCCAAGTTACATATCTGGCTTGGCCGATGTTTACCGGCAGAACGTCTGATATTGTCAGTTGATACTCATTTGCG
This sequence comes from Bdellovibrionales bacterium, assembly GCA_023250775.1. Classification (GTDB taxonomy): domain Bacteria; phylum Bdellovibrionota; class Bacteriovoracia; order Bacteriovoracales; family Bacteriovoracaceae; genus GWA2-49-15. The sequence goes on along the minus strand of JAHFAA010000064.1, from coordinate 10,404 downwards.
GAAGCTGGCCTTTCAAAAAAAAAAGAACATGAAGTGATCATAATTACAAAAGCTGTTCTGACACGTAAAAAGGCAAAATTCATAATTTTGACCCATTCGAGCACATAAAATTCAAAAATCTAAAATCCCTCCACCACTTTAACTCACAGCTGCTGATAATTACGATGATAAAAAGAATATATAAATATAATTAAAAGGGCCCAAAAATTGTATTGAAAGTCTCCTAAACTTTTCTTTGCGCCATCTTTGATATCGATCATTGAACAGATGAACCACTACAAATTCTCTAATTAACTTCTAAAAAAGTTTACATTGTTTGCAATGACAGTGGCAGTTGTTAAGTATAGAGTGTTTTTTATGCTAGAAAGTCTTTTAAGGAAAAGCAAAAACTTACGTTCGTCGTTTGAAGAGTACCTGCGAAACCAGGACTCCTTACAAACCACTCCATACTGGGTTGCCGCTTTGGTGGCGGGTGTTCTAACCGTTGGGTATGCCAAGGCATTTAAAATTTGTTCTAATTTTTCGATGGGTCTTTTTGCCAAACACCCTTATGAATGTCTAATCGTGACACCTGTTTGCTTTTTCCTAGCTTGGTTTATTGTTCATCGCCTCGCTCCCGATGCATCAGGGAGTGGTATTCCTCAGGTGATGGCCGTCAATGAAATGGATCAGAAGTTGAATGCTAAAAAAATCAACTCCGTTTTAAGCATTAAGACTGCTGTCGTAAAAGTCGTGAGTTCACTTCTCTGTATCGTTGGCGGAGGTGCCATCGGACGTGAAGGTCCAACTCTTCAAATTTCAGCATCGATTTTTCATGCCATTGGAAAAAGATTTCAACATATTTGGCCAAAACGCCTGAATCATCAATCTTTGATTGTCGCCGGTGGTGCAGCAGGAATTGCCTCTGCTTTCAATACTCCGCTTGGTGGAATCGTTTTTGCCATTGAGGAATTGGCCACCGTTCATTTTGGTCAGTTCAGAATGATCGTGATACTCGCCGTTATCATCTCAGGTATGATGGCCCAGTTACTGTCCGGGTCGTATCTCTATCTTGGATATCCTGCCGTCCAATCTGTTACATTGTCCTTTCTACCACTGATATTGCTCACAGGAGTAGTGGCTGGACTCGCCGGTGGTATATTCGGCAGAGTTTTATTTGCTCTTGCGCGAAAACGCAGGGCCTTGAAGAAAACTTGGCATTTGGCACTCCTCGCACTTGGTATGGGACTTTTGTTAGTTCTAATGGCATTGGTTCTCGATCCAAATTCTATGGGGCCTGGAACTGAGGTGATTAATAGTTTGCTTTTTCGACCAGAATTCAGCTCTGACTGGAAACTCATCGTTGGCAGATTTTTTGGAACGATTATTTCGTACCTTTCGGGAACGGCCGGTGGCATCTTCGCTCCTTCATTGGCGGCAGGAGCAGCAATAGGTGGTGAGATCGCCAATGTGACACATACGATTCATCCGCATTTGCTCGTGCTGCTTGGGATGGTCGGTTTTCTCACTGGCGTAACCCGAGCACCGTTGACAGCTTTCGTCCTGGTACTCGAGATGACTGATCGGCATTCCGCCATTTTTCCCATGATGGTGGCGGCATTAAGCGCATATGGAGCCGCTCACTTTGTAAAATCAAAATCCTTCTATGAACTCATGAAGGAATTCTATTTGAAATCAGAAATGGATTCTCAGCAAGCTGACAGTAAGGTAGGGGCGAATTGAGCTCTCTTTAAAATAAAAAAAATAAAAAAAAAGGGGCCTCCTGCAAAGGCCCCTTTCTTTTTCGGCATCCTGCCTACTACGTAAGTGACATCCTGTCCCTTACAATTCCTAGTATATCCTATATTGGGAAAGAAAATAGATACCGAAAATATAGGTAAACTTTTCCGTAGGAATTCCCCACATAAATCAGGAAAAAGGCATAATAGATGTTATTAAGGACTTACCGATTGACTGTAGAAGACGGGCAATATTAACATTTTTATATATCTTGCCACGAAAACAAAAAGGACCTCTGAGTGCTAAAAAAACTTGTTTCATGGGCCTATCAGCGCCTGCACGCCAATGAATATAAAATTCAAAGCTTTACCTTCTATATTCCCTCTCCACCAGAGAGGAAACTCGGCTACCGAGAAAAACAGTTCGACAAAGTTTTTTATCATTTTATCAATCGTGGCTATAAAATAATTTCTACTCACTTCGTTCCCAATAACAACCCAACCCACTCGGGTATGTGGATCATCTGCATCGTCCAGGCAACAAATGCCGAGGCCAGCGTCTTGGATTTGGATGCGTATTTTCATGATCAGCTCGACTTTGGCACTTCCTCGAATAGTGAGTTATTGGAAGATCCTCAAATAGTTCCTCATGACCAAGACCTCAATGCTCAAGAAGAAATTTTGTATATTGGACGTAATGAAAAATAGAACATGGCACTCTTTGTTGGCGGCCGTAACTCTCCTTTGTGGATGCACTTCCCTTTTCAAATTAACCGAAGGTCCCACGCAGTTAGTTCGAAGCCATTCCTCGTCTGAAGAAACCTCCTTTCTTTGTACCCGATCCGCGCAACACAGTCTGCTGGGCCCGCAAAAAAATCTCAATGAAGATTTTTTCGAGTTTTTGAAATCGCCCGGAGTTCCTAAAGATTTTGAAAGTAAAATGATCATGTGGGGACTGCTCAATCAAAATGCTCATCCCATATTGGTTACACCTTCTAGTGGCGTTGTCCTTCTTCTTATCTCAGGAAATGATCTGAAATTTTATAACTTTGCTCCCTCTAGAGAAGCGAAGGATTATCCTTTTTTTCGAATGATGCAATTTTTACGCAATCGTAATCCCAAAGGTCCCTCACTCCAGGCGTTAGGGGCCATCCTGGAAAAAGATTATCGCGGCGGAATAAAAGTCTCGCCGCTTTTCCAAGAATCATTGCAACAAGAGAGTTCTTTAATTAACGCATCTCCAAATTTAAAAAAGGCCTTTGTCCGTGGCGATCAGTCTCTTAGTCTGAATGAATCAATTTCTTCTTTTCCTTTTGCAAGTATGATGAAGTATTTCGAATCTACACTTAAGGCCTCAGCGGACTTGAAAAAAATTCAGCCCCTTCCAATCTCTTTTCCATACCAGGAAAAAATTGGCGACAATGCCATCAAATGCAGCATTCCAATAAAAGATTATGAACAAGGCCTTTTTCACATTGAAACGACACCGACGCAAAATCTGTTTTTTGGTGTGAAGGACGGCCAAACACTGGCCTTGGCCGTTACCTATTTTCAAGCAACAAAGAGAATTCCCTTCCTCGATACGGCAACTCTGATTGGAGATAATATTGCCCAACTTCCTGCCTTCTGTGTTTTTGAGAGCAACAACCAATCAAGCATCATCTTCTCCTCCCACTCTCGTGACCCAGGCCAACTTTTGGCCCAACTCATCAATAAGACCACTCAACAGCCCCTCACCCATGGAGTCTGGGAAGCATTAAACGAAATCTTTTTTTTATATCTCAATATGCCGCCCCGAGTGCTTTACAGTCAAAAAGAGATTCCTCACCCCACCTCACCTATTTATGCAAAAAAGATGGATGACTACCCCAATTATTATGTGGAAAAAATCGGTGAGATGATCGGGGTTCAACACGATCCTGAAGGGCCTGTATTCTTCTTGAAAAGGCCATCATACTTCGCTCAAGACTGTCACAACTAGAGGATGCCACGCCGCGCTATCATGTTAAAATTTGAAGGTAAGAAAATATTGGCCGCCAATCACATATAGCGCTTCCATGAGAGAAAAATGAGGGGCAACCGGTGATATTAGAGGTTGATAATCTCTAGCGACCCATTGATAATATTTGACATGTTTATTGCTTGAAAGGTTTTGCTTAATTAGTTATACCTTAGGGTAATTATTATTATCCCTAATACGCGCAGAGCACAATAAGGGGCCTACAACATGAAGTTCACCACTCTTACTGCCCTCATGTTTACCGTGTTTTTCTCCTCGTTCACCTTCGCCCTCGACATCGTCACTTATAACATTCGAAATTTTGACAAAGGCGACGCTGCAGTTGCTCCGGCGGTTGGAATTCCCACAAATAAAGAACTTCTCAAGGCCACTTTAAAATCACTGAATGCAGATTTGTTCGGGATCGAAGAAGTGGTTAATCAAACAGCTTTTGCCGACATGATTAATACCGCCCTTCCAGAATATGCTTTTGCCCTTTCAGCCTGTGGTGGAACAGGCAATCAAAAACTGGGATTCCTTTATAAGAAGTCAAAACTCCGTCTCAACTCGTTCAAAGAAGATGCGCGCCTCTCAGCAGGCGGACAATGTAATAAGGGCCTGCGTCCCGCTGCCATTGGAAACTTCACCTACCTTCCCACCAATATGAATTTTACCGCTGTTACAGTTCATCTCAAGGCCGGTGGGGCCCAACCAAATGCAGATGTTCGCTTTCGCCAATACGGAATTATCTCTCAAATTTTGGGCGAGATTCGTCAGAAAGGTGAAAATAAAATTGTTGTTATGGGTGACTTCAATACAACTGATTATATCTTACGCAACCAAAACTATACCCGCTTTATCGAGTTTATCGACGCCAATCAACTCATCGATTTTTCCAGCGAGATTAATTGTTCTGCTTACTGGTGGGGCGAAACGGACGACAATATAGACGCCCCTTCAATCCTCGACCACGTCATCGTTACCCAAGAGTTTAATTCGATGTTCAAAGGGCATACCACGCAGGTGAAAACTCACTGTGAAAAAGTTCAGTGTAAAGCCGCTTCCCCTGCCGATCTTGGTATCACCTATAAAGAAGTTTCTGATCACTGCCCAGTTCAAGCTTCGCTTAAAGAATAGTTTATGCGTTATCTCTCTATTGATCTTGAGGCCACTGGCCTTCGTGAGCAAGATGTCATCATTGAATTTGCCATGGCGCCTTTTTGTACCATCGACAAGACCATTCCAACTTTTCTGTGTAGGAGCACATTTGTCAAATGCGACTCCTTCGAAGCGCTTAAACCAACGCTTGATCCTTGGGTCATCGAACACAATGAAACACTCATCCGTCGCGCTCACAGTGAAGGATTAACGCTCGATCGTTTTAAACAATATTTGATCGATTACTTCACTTTGCCGGAAGTGCAAAATTATTTTGGAACACAAACCGGAACAAAAATTATCCTTTTTGGCAAATCAATGAATGCCATTGATCTACCCTTTTTGAATCGTGATTTGGGTTGGGACTTCATGAGGAAATATTTCCATCATCAAGTTCTCGATCTCTCCTCTGTCGTTCGGGCCTTCGTTGATCGAAAATTGCTACCTCCTGAAACAGTTTCAGGCTCCGGGCTTATGAAACATCTAAAGATGGGCGATGTTGCCCATACGGCACTTGAAGACGCCATCAACGCTGCGAAAATTTATCTGCAATTAATCGGCTAGTTTTTGGCCAACAGATCCAGTGGATCGAGAGCGCGAGATTCTTTGCGTAACTCGAAATGAAGATGCGCCCCGGTTGTACGACCAGTACGTCCTACCAGACCGAGAACTTGCCCTCTAAAAACTTTCTGGCCCTTTTTGGTGTAATTTTTTTTGGCATGAGCGTAGACCGAAAAAAAGCCATCTTTGTGCGCTACCACGGTGAGATTTCCATAGGCCCGAATCCCTCGGCCAGAATAGATCACAAGTCCATCATCGACACACAAAAACGGAGTCCCTTGCATGGCGGGAATATCAATCCCTTCATGCTTCCGCCCCCAGCGACCACCATAATTAGAACTTACAGTATGAACAGAGGGAATTGGCCAAAGAAATTTTTTGCCATATGACTTTATATCAACAGATTCAGAGGCCTCTTCATTCATCTGAAAGGCGCGTAACACACCCTTTTCTGAAGGAATAAAAATCCATTGTCCTTTCACAAACGGACGCCCTTGATTGGCGGCAACAATATTTCGTTCAGGCACTTGATATTTTTTACTCAATTCAGCAGGGCCTAAATTATTATTGAGCAAGACGTATTGACCACTTTTGATTGAGCTACAGGCACTCAAAATAAATTGAAAAAATATAATTACGTAAAAGAACTTGCTATTCACATTACCAACTTCTTCACAAAGGCCTCCATCGCACTACAATCAAAGTCTGACTGCCCAAGTAAATTCAAAAGAGTAATCGCAATATTATTGTTCTCGATGGTCATACAATCAGTTCCGTCATCACGATCAGGACCTCGATATTGTCCACCAATCCAATAATAAGGACGATCGCGACAATCAAGCCTCTCCTCAATATCCTCGGTATAGATGCGAAAACCTAACCTGGAATATTGCCCAACTTTAATCTTATCATACGGGAGATTCGGAACATTGATATTCACAACACCGAGGGGAGGACAGAATTTATGCCCTCCCTGAGAAAGGAAATTGCGGAGATATTTTGCGGCAGACTGGTAATGAATTGGATCACCGATGGTTAGATGATCAGTCACCGTGCTGATGGCAATTGCAGGAATTTTGCGAAAGGCCCCCTCGCGAGCGGCAGCAACAGTGCCTGAATAGTAAACGTCCTGACCAAGATTAGCGCCACGATTTATTCCGGAGACGACCACATCAAATTTCACATCTCGCGCCAGATGCCCAACCCCCATAAAAATACAATCTGCAGGATAGCCACTACACCCCCAAATATTCCGCTCAATCTCCACAACGCGGAGAGGATTGTTTAAGCTAAGCGCATGTCCTGTGGTGGAACGCTCTTCCAAAGGGGCCACGACATAGACATCGGCAAAGCTTTTTAAGCTTGCTATTAAAGTTTGTATTCCTTCAGCATGCACGCCATCATCGTTGCTGACTAAAATTTTCAACATAGAATCTGCCTAATATTATCTAATTTCTCTTTTAATAAAATCATATTGGGAACTCTATATGAGAGTTCCACCTGCTCATTAATGGGATAAGAAAAAATATCGACGCCCATAAATTCTAAGACTGAGGGTAAGATCTCCTGCGCCCAATCGATGGCCAAAATGATGAGACAGTTTTTCTTTTTCAAGGCCGGAATAAAATTAGAGCAAATATTTTTGTAGAAATCTTCAAAGCGGCTTTGACTATACATTTTTAATATCTGCTCATACGAAAACACAACTCCTCGCAAATTTTGCGCATCCAACATCTTTCCCAAATCGGCAAGAGGATGCCAATGCCAAACAAACGGGTGTTTGAATTGATCGTAGAAAGCACTTTCTCTTGCATCTGAAAATTCCAAGAGCATTTCCGCTGGACCGAACGGAGCTGCTGCTAACACTGATTTTCCATCATCAAGAAATTTTTGAACTACAAAATCAGGCGACTGGTCAAAGTGAAGGAAAATTTGGCAGGGACGATTTTTTACACTGTTTAAGATTTCAAGAAAATGATGGTGCTGAAGAAAATTGAAACTCTTGGGCCGGAAATCCAGGGTAAACGAACGGACATCATCTCGGACTAAAATCTCTAGATATTGCCTACCGTAAATTCCTTCAATTCTCAAACTCGAACTCATCTTAAATATTATACTGGAACTGCCTTGCGACAGCGAAAAAGAGGTCAGGGCAAGAAGTACCAATGGATTCCGGATGAAACTGCATCGTCAAGAAATTCGCACCGGCCGACATAATTACTTCATCATTCACAATCAAGTCCAAGTGATCTGAATCCAAACCGCCATGTTTTTGAACACACAGAGAATTATAACGTTGAACCATGGTCATTTTCTCATGAAAGCTTTTTGGGAAAATAGGCCATGGAGGAATCACGATCTCGATACTCTCACCGTGACATGCTTGCTTGCTAGGTAAAATTTTCCCTCCCATCATGTACCAATAGAGCTGATGGCCTAAGCAAATTCCAAAGTTGAAGGTTTTTGGTTTGGCAAAGGTCTTCCTCATCATCGGCAAAATGTCTTGATATTCACTGGGGTGCCCAGGACCTGGCCCCCATACGATGATGTTATATTCTTTCCACAGGTTCCCAACTTGCTGCCAATGAATGACAAATGGCTCAATTTTGAAAAGCGAATAAAATGAGTTTGCGATGTTATAAGTAAAGCTGTCATCAAAATCAATAATCAAAATTTTCATTAGAGACCAGAGAAGGCGGTAAAGTTATTTTCATTAAAATTTATATAGAAGTTCAAACTGTAACTTTTTTCAATTTGCGTAATATTATAGGCAAAATCTAATTTCCAACACCGATTATGCGGGGTGTAACCTACGGTGTATTTTTCAAGGGTGTTTTGTTTCAACTGAATATCGTAATCAAAAGACAATCCCAAGGTGATGAGATCTGAGGGAGAAGTAGTTCCTGCAAAGGTAAGATATTTATTAATCGGCGTCGTGAATGAATCATAGGTCAAAGCGGTGGTTATACTGCTGGATTGAAAGGATTTGGTTAAGGACATATTCAATAAATGCTGTCTGTTTCGAGGATAATAATACTCTGACACCGAGGTACTAAAGCTTTGACCGTGCATCCCCGCATTGATGGCCAAACGAGTTAGACGATCATTGAAATCGTTCGACTGTGCATTGAAATCAATGCCCTCCCCGATATTGAAATATGCAACTTCAGAATATGTGAAATTATTTCGCAGATAGCGATCATCTTCCAACGGCCGATAGATTAATGGAGATTTGCGAACGACTGAATTGTTCCACTGCAACTCAAGTGTATTACTGGTTGGCAGTGCAGTTCGTGACTCTTTAAAATTCAACTCATTTTCGCGCCCTCGAATCGCATCAACACCATCGAATAATCCATTATTATTCGGAGTCCCATCGGGATTTTTGATCTGATTTAAGAATCGTGAATTCCCCCAATTGCGTTGATTGGATATATAGTAATGCTTGAGCTTGAAGACCTGAGTATGACGGTAGGAGTGTCGAGGAATTTCCACCTTGTCCTTAGAAAATTCTTTTTTAAAAGGCACCATTGCGCCAATTAACTTGGCCCCTTCCTTTTTCTCAGAAACAATATCTTGCTGTGTCACTCCAATAATTTGATCGGGATTAACAATTTCTTGATAGGCCACCCCAAAAAATTTTTGAAGTTCAATACTGGCCTCAGTTTCATAAACAATTCCATTCTTCCCAAAACTTCGCTGCTCAATTTCAAACGGAAAATAGTATTCCTGTTGTTCAAAATAGGTTTTGTTATTGATGGTAACAGGACCAATTTGTGCCAAATTAGCTTGCACGTAGGGAGCGGCATTCAGACGATAGGCATTCCTAATGTACTTCCCTTCCAAAAGCTTATCCTGCTTGAAAAAATTTAGACTGCTATCAACGCCTATATTGGCCATGGAAAGTATTTTTCTATCGACATTAAATAATTGAATTGGCACCATCGAGGCCTTGACCTCCGGCATGAGTTGAACCGTCGCATAATCGAATTTTTTGGCGTTATCCACCAACATATTTTTTTTAAAATAACTTTCGACACTGAACATTGATGATGGAAAGCGCTTCTCAATAAAAGTCTCTCCACCGAGTTCACCACCACTAACCTTGTTACTAAGATAAGGTTCATAATCTCGAATCATATCCAAATCACGAACATCGTTGTAGTAAACGTAGTGGTTTACATCATATCCAAAAGTAAAAAGATGCTCCCACTCACTTAAATGTCTAAAGTAGTGATTCCCACTAACATCACCCGAGTAGTTTCCTTCCTGATAAATGCGATCCCATGACATGAGACTATTAAATTCAAACCACTTTTTTTCGCCTAAGGTTTGACGATATTGCAATCCTGTTCCAGGCCCGCGTTTGCCCAAAATACCTGGAGTCAACGTCATATCCTGCTGGTCATTGATGGCCCAAAAGAAAGGTTGTTGGTAACGGGTTCCTGTATTTAAGTTAAGTCCAAGGCGTGGAAATAAAAAACCAGTTTCCCTTCTCTTTTTAATCGGCAATACAAAATAGGGAATGTATAAAGCAACAACACCTTTAATCTTAATAAAGGCATGAGTAATACGAATATACTGCCCAATCGTTATATGGACCTTCTTTCCAAAAACACTCCAGGATTCGGGACAATCGCGACAAGTGGTGTACTCCGCGTCTTCACCAATAAGGACATCTTGCGAAACACGCGAAATTTTTTTGCCCAAGACGACATAATTATCTGAAATGATTCTGGCATTGACCACGGTTAAAGCTTGAGTCATGAAATTGTAATCGATTTGACTGCCATACAGTGTGAATGCAGGGCCGACATAACGAACATTGCCCTCCATTCTGGTATCGCCTGTCTCCATGAACAAAGTGGCCTTTTCGCCATACATCGTTTCATTTCCATGAGTGATCACGACATTGCCTATGGCCTCAAAAATATCTTCTTTGGTTTTGCGATAACCTTTATCAGAATA
>JAHFAA010000443.1 GCA_023250775.1 Bdellovibrionales bacterium | reverse complement strand
GCCTATGAAAGAAAACATTCAAGAAAATTTACAAGATATTGCCCGCAATTGGGCCAAAGACCCCAGCATTGACCCAACTGACCGCCAAGAAATTGAAAAATTAATTCAGGCCAACAATCAAGAAGAACTGACGGAAAGATTTTACAAAGAAATGGAATTTGGAACAGGTGGCATCCGGGGCATTATGGGTGTCGGCGCCAACCGCATGAATAAATATAACATCCGCAAGGCCACTTTCGCTTTGGGAGAAGTGGTTAAAAAAAGCAGCAAGGCCCCCTTCAAAGTTGCAATTTGCTATGACAGCCGTCACAATTCTTTCGAATTTGCCAAAGAATGTGCTCAAGTCCTGGCGGCTTCAGGCATCGAAGCGCATCTTTATCCCCATCTCAATCCCGTGGCCCTGCTCTCTTTTGCTGTCAGATCACTTAAGGCCCAGGCGGGAATCATGGTCACCGCCAGTCACAATCCCCCTAAATATAATGGCTATAAAGTTTATTGGAATGATGGTGCTCAGGTCACTCCCCCCCACGACCAGATGATTATCGAGGCCTATTATCGTCAAAAAGGTTTCGGCCATATTCCACTAATGAGTTTTGAGGAGGGGCAAAAAAAGGGATTGATCAAGTGGATTTCAAGTGGCGTAGAAGACGAATATTTTAAATTGCTCGAAACAAAATTTATCAATCAGGCCTTGGTGCAAAAAAATGGCAACGAACTCAAGCTCATCTACACCCCTATTCACGGAACAGGAAAAATTCCCTGCTTACGTGCGCTGGAAATGCTGGGAATCAAGAATGTTGTTACCGTACCCGAGCAGGCTGAACCCAATGGGGGATTTCCAACGGTAAAAAGTCCCAACCCTGAAAATCCTGATGCCATGAAAATGGCGGTAGATTTAATGATCAAAAATAAGGCCGACGTCGCCTTTGCCACGGACCCCGATTGTGACCGTCTAGGAGTGGCGCTGGTACACAACGGAACGACCCATTATTTAAGCGGCAATCAAATTGGCATTCTCATGCTCTATTACATTGCCAGTAACCTAAAAGAGCAAAGACGTCTTCCGCCCAATCCGTATTTTGTGAAAACGATTGTTACAACTCCCCTGCAGGACACCATTGCCACCAAGTTTGGAGTCCAGGTTGAAAATACCTTGACCGGCTTTAAATGGATTTGTCGCCGCATGGGTGAAATTGAAAGAGAAGAACCAAAACGCAATTTCATTTTTGCTACCGAGGAATCCTTTGGTTACATGACTCACAATTATGTTCGCGACAAAGATGGGATCTGTTCGGTTGCCCTCATGGCGGAAATGGCGCTATGGTACAAATTAAAAGGCCTTAATCTTATGCAAGCCCTCGATCAAATTTATGAAATGTTTGGTTTTTCCAGTGAGGCCCTTTTAACCCTCGATTACGAAGGGAAATCGGGTGCGGTAAAAATTAAAAACATCATGAAGCGATTTCGTTCCCAAAAGCATCGTACAATGTGTGGTCAAACTGTTTCCGAAGCAGAAGATTATCAAGCGAAAGAAAAAATTAATTATGCCAACGGACAAGTTACAAAACTTAATTTACCCGAAAGTGATGTTTTGGGTTATTGCTTTCCTTCCGGAGATCGACTTTATTTGCGACCATCTGGGACTGAGCCAAAAATTAAATTTTATATTATGGTGCAAGAGCGAAACGGTGACCTCGCCGCTAAAAAGAAAAATGCCCAAGAAAAAATTAATGCCTTTTTGAGCTTCGTCAAAAAAGAATCAGAACTGGCAGGATGATAAAAAGATGACAAAAAAACGTTCTTCAGAATTAGCAGTGGCTTTAGTCAGCGGGGGAATGGATTCACTCGTTACCGCGGCCGTCGCTTGTGACACTCACACCAATGTGGCGTTCCTGCACCTCAACTATGGACAGAACACCGAGAGAAAGGAGCTTGAGGCCTTCCACAATATTGCAGATTTTTATCACGTCCCTCACAATTTTCGAAAAGTAATTGATGTAACTTTCTTAAAACAAATTGGTGGAAGTTCTCTCACTGATACCAATATTAAAGTTAAAGACTTCAAAGGCGAAAGCAGCGAGATTCCAGATTCGTACGTGCCTTTTCGCAATACTCACCTCTGTGCCATGGCCGTTTCTTGGGCGGAAGTGATCGGGGCGAAGAAAATTTATATCGGAGCTGTCTACGAAGACTCTTCAGGTTACCCCGATTGCCGTCCTTCTTACTACAAGGCGCTTAATCAACTCATTAAAGAGGGAACGAAATCCGGTGACATTGAAGTCGTTACCCCTGTTATCAATTTGAAGAAAAAAGAAATTGTTGAAAAAGCAATCGCGCTTAAAGCACCACTAGAGCTCTCATGGTCATGCTACTCTGATAACGATATGGCCTGTGGGGTTTGTGATTCATGCGCCCTTCGCTTGCGTGGCTTTCAGCAGGCGGGGCTGGTTGATCCCCTACCCTACAAAGTACGGCCTAAATATTTCCCTTAGGTTTATACACTCCGTTCACACCAAAAATTGAAATCTCGCGTGTTTCCATAAGTGGTGTAAAGAGCGTCGAAAATTGTTTGAATTTTGCTAACCCAGCGCTTGAATACTGGGCCTTTTCGGCCGGGCCGACAACCACAAGTCCGAGTTTTTTCTGTCCCAAAAACTCATAAACCTTAAGCGCATCTGTTGTGTCATAGATAAAATGCAGATCGGCCTTACGATCTGCCAGTTCACGCTCGGACAATCCACGCACCAACGCGTGATACTGCCAGCCTAGATAAGTCGGCAGACCCGAATACAATGATATTAAATTGTCACTGACGCGAAAAGATTGTCCTGGGGCCTCGACTAAAATAGGTGTCCCTTCGATATTATCTTCCGTCCAGTCGACTGCGGATTTAATAAAGGGTGAGTGCTGTTTCAAAAAACTCATCCCATTTAAAGTTGGCCTGTCTCCTACCTTATATGAAAGGAGTGCTATTGAATTTGGAATCGACAGGACAGAGAAAAAACCGATCAGTGACAAAAACAAAACACGCCGCCATGGTGAAGGAGAAACGGAAGACCACCACTTTCCAAGACACATCATGGAAATCCCTGACAAAAGGAAGGTCCATGTTCTCAATTTAAAAACTGTATTCATGCGATCCAACACAATAAATAATTCGGAACAAAGAAGTACAAAACAAGCGGCCACTATAAAGATTAAGATTGCATGTATGTCGTCTCGTTTTTCTGTCCTCATCTGTAACAGCAAAATTATGATGGTCCCGATACAAAAGATTGAGAGCGACACGGGAGAGACGCGCATAATCGGCAGCAGACAGAAAACTAGCAACAGAATGAAGGCCAGATAAGGCCATTTGTTTCGTAACGGAAGCAGAAAAA
>JAHFAA010000442.1 GCA_023250775.1 Bdellovibrionales bacterium | reverse complement strand
GACATTCAAGACAAGCATTTTTGATTTGTTCTTTGCGTGCGTTTTTATCAACCGTGTGACTAATGGAAAAAGGGTGATCACTCACCTGATGGTGGCAATTGAGACATTGAACATTGGCAAAACTACTTTTGATGAGAGACTTTTGATTTATGCCCAACCAGGCCTTGGAAAGTTTTAATCTTTCTTCAGGCGCAAGAGAGCGGATCGAAGTCTTGCTTGCAAGCGCTGAAATTTTTTTCCAATATTGAGCTTTGATTTTTTTAAATTGCTCACCATTTTGTGGATCAGGGGTCGATTCGTTGGAAATAATTTCCTCACGAGCAGGCGAGAGACTCATCTCAACAATGCCACTGGCGCGGTCAAATCCTCGTGAATCATTAAGTCCAAGAGAGTGACATTTGATACAGGTCAAATTATTTTGCTCTTTGGAGCGCATGAGAGTTAGAAAGGCCAATGAGTGTGCTGTTTGTTCCCAATGTTTTCCCTGGGGTTTGTGGCAGTCGATACAGTATTGAGGCGGGGGGAAATGAGGTACATCACTCGTATCGGTGGTCATTGCGGCCTGCTCTTCCGCCTGGATTTCCGAAACTCTTTTTTTACTGTCAGCGATAAAGGGAGTCATGGGATTTGGTTTGAGTGCTTCTTCCAGTTCTTGGCGTACTTCAATTAAATCGTAAGCGTCGGCGCTCGTGCCATTGATAGTATCGACGATTAAATGACCTAGATAATGGTTTTTTGATAAGACTTGGACGAGCTGTGTTTTTCCAGACTGAGTTGGGATGCGGATAAAACTTTGACTGTGCCCACCAAAGACCCAGGAGATCTCGGGTTTATCGGCAACCAGGGCCATATCAAAATCCATTCCGGAGTGAGAAAGTAAGATTATCCGGTGTTGAGGATTGGCCGAGTTAAAACCGTCAGCGCGAACATCCTTCAGTGCGTGTTCCAGTGCTTCGTGGGGATCAGTAAAAAATTGTTGATGTTCCGGGATGAAAACTTCAGGATTCACCAGACCAATAATATAAATGCGAGCTGGCCCTGCATCAATGCGCGCCCAAGGTCTCGCATGAATCGGAGAACCGACTGCCAAATTGGCCACAAGAACTTGGATTCCCGAATCTTTGATCAAGTTGTTGAAAAACTCTGGGCCTTTAGAAAGATCGTAATCGCCCACCACCATGTATTGCAGTCCGAGCTGTTGCATTCCCTTGACTAAATTTTGCGCCGTGAAGGTCAACGATTTATCCACACCATGGGGAACATTATTAGAGGGGAAAAGCAAATCACCAGTATCAAGATAAATAAAAGGTCCATATTTATTTTTTGTTTGCTCCAGAACTCCGGCCACTGCCGGTAATCCTCCCAGAGGAAAATGGCGACATCCACAAGGGTGCGTTTCACCGTTAATGCTTCCTCCAAAAACCAACTGAACGTTCTTGCCATCGGGCACGGACATATGCTGAACGCTTGGACCTTGGGCACTGTCGATCTTTTGCATGAAGAAACTGCAGGAGATAAAGGCGAAGGTGACAATCGTGAGTGCAGATAAGTAATAAATCTTTTTCATAAAATTACATCTTTTCTAAAAGTTTACTGGCCTCTTGTGCAGATTTGGTTTTGGGAAATTTATCTGCCAGTTCTTGAAAGGCCTGTTTGGCCTCATCCTTTTTGCCCATTTTTGCCAGGGCCTTGCCTAAAGTGAGGAGTCCAGTGCTGTTGAAGCTGGAGCTTGGAAAATCTGTGTAGAGACGACCGAAATAAGCGGAAGAGGCCTCATAATTTCCCAAGTGATATTCAGACATACCGAGATTATGAAGAACCTTGGCCAATTTTTGTCCTTTGGTTCCTTTATCATGCAGAAGAACGGTGAGCATTTCACGAGCTTCTTGATACTTTCCTTGAGCATAGGTAGACATGGCCGTGTCATAAGCCGATTTTTCGCTCTCGCCATCACTTTTGGTGTCACTTTTTTTATCCTTCTTGTGTGGTGTGTGGCTTAATTTATCGAGCGTTCCTATTACTTGGTCGAGGTATTTTTGTTGTTCGTTTTGTTTTGTTTCAATCTGAGTAAATCGTTGTTCCTCGGAATGTTTCATGGCTTCAATCTCTTCTTTTAAAAGGCGGAGATTATTTTTTATGCTTTCAAATTCGCGCAGAGTATTTTGATCCTTGTGGTGGTTCATTTCCTCAATTTTTCCATCGAGAACGTTGATGCGTTCTTCATATTGCTGAATTTTCGCAATGACTTCTGAGGATGTTTTTTGTCCCGTTTGAACTTCATCAGAGAGATTTTTTAGAAGTTCGCGTCGTTGAATTTCTTCCCGAGTGGCGCAGGAAGTGAGCACAAAAAATGTGATGGTCATTAAAGCAAAATATCTCATCGTTAACCCCTTCGAGTCAGTGAGTAGTACTTAACTTTACTATAAATTTTCCAGTGTGGCCTTGCGAACAGAGACAAATTCAGCTTGTTCAGCATATTTGATTGAGAGGAGGGCATATTGCTTGGCCTTGTTAAAGAACTTTTTCCGGTAGGATGCCTTTGCTTTAAGAAAATAAAATTCTGATTTACGAAAAAGTCCCGGAGCCAGGGTTTGGGCCTTGGCCTTTTTTGCGGCCAAAAAAGCAGAAGCGGCTAGACTCATTTCAAGCTTGCGCCTCGTGGCCGTAAGTCCACAGGCCCCAAGCAAGACAATTAATACAACAAGTAAAAAGCGATGTACCTGTGTGCCTTGGCGAGGCATTACTTATTTAGCGGTGATGACAAAGTTACCACGACGGTTTTTGCCCCAAGCTGTTTCGTCATGACCGAAGCCAACAGGACGTTCTTTGCCAAAGGAAATTGTAGATAGACGTTTGCCGGCGATTCCGAGTGCCGTTAAATACTCTTTTACTGCTTTGGCGCGTTTTTCACCTAGGGCGATATTGTACTGGACACTTCCGCGTTCATCGCAGTGTCCTTCAACTTGAACTTCAATAGCTTTATTGCTCTTTAAAAATTCCGCGTTGGCCTTCAAGGTAGATTTGCTATCACTTGTTAGAGCTGCTGAATTGTAATCAAAGTAGACAGTTTGTAACGGACCGGCCTTGCCCGAGTCTGAATCAGCGTTAAGGGCCAAGGTTGGTTCTTCATTTGTTGCCGCAACCGTTACCGCTGGTGTCTCGGAAGCTTTTGTTTCAGTTTTTTTTGTGGATGTGCCACCACAAGAGATTGTGAATCCTAGGCAGAGTGCCAATAAGATGTTTAGCTTCATATAATTCTCCTTAAGCGTTTAGTGAATTTAAAGTAAGATAAAACTACCTTATTCTCATTCATTTGATACAGTTATGCATCAAAAAAATTTGAGGCGATTGCGATGGCGACAATGAAAGTAGTAGTTGCACTTGTGGA
>JAHFAA010000441.1 GCA_023250775.1 Bdellovibrionales bacterium | reverse complement strand
CGGTAGCATCGATCTGGGAAAACTGTGCTCCGTCGATGAGCTGGCCCATCAATATGCTCTGTCAAATATAGCAGCACCGCAGTTACTGCAAGAATTGGAGACCATCAGACAGTCATCGGAATTGTATCCACAGTGGGCCCGCCTTCTCTGTTTTGCCTTAAGCAGTGGAGGCCTGTCCCTCGTTTTTGCCCCTTCTGTACCCAATTTTATCTCCAGCCTGGCGTTAGGTTGGGTTGTGGGTCTCCTCGACTGGGCCTCGAATAAGCATAAAAAAATACGTCAGCTGCAAGAGGCGCTTGCGGCCTTCTTGGTCACCCTCGGCGCCATGCTCTTGCGCATGATTTTTCCCGGTGCCGACGTGGATATTATCGTCCTGGCCGGACTTATCAAGCTACTCCCAGGACTTTCTCTCACCACCGCCATGGCCGAGCTTGCTGAAAATCATCTGGCCTCTGGCACCGCGCGATTTATGGGTTCCATGATGTCTTTATTAAAACTCACCTTCGGCATTATTCTTGCCAATCGCCTTCTAAGCTATCTCCCTTCTTTTAGCTTTGCTCCCATGAATTTTTTCAATCACGTGCTGCCAACCTGGACACTTGTGCCCGGACTGCTCGCCTACTCATTTTCCACCGTTATCGTCTACAAGGCCCGTCCTCATGATAGTTGGGCGGTTCTGTGTGCCGGGCTGGTCGGAGCACTGGCGATTAAGATCGGTGGCTACTTCCTCGGTGCTGATACGGGTGCCTTTATCGCAGGCCTCATGATCGGGGCCCTCTCAAACTACTTTTCCAATCTCTTATCACGGCCGGTTGGACTCTTCTTATGGCCGGGGATGCTGATTATCGTGCCTGGAAGCTTTGGTCTCAAAGGCCTGTCCGCCCTCTTTATTCACAACTATGACATTGGCTTCACCGCCATGGTGACCACTTTTGCCGTGGCCATCTCCCTTGTGGCAGGACTTTTTTTTGGAAACTTAATTGTCCGTCCACGAAACAGCGTCTAGGCCTTATGCAAAATAAATATGATCAAAATCTCTTAAAGAATCTTTGGCCACTCGCCTACATTCAAAAAATTACCTTAGAAAATGGTCAAAACCTTTTGATCAAAAGACGCAAAGAAAGTGGTGCCAACCTCATCACGCTCTACGCTGAAGAGGCGGTTGACGGCAAGGTTATCCTTGGTGAGGCCTCACTCTTTGGCCAACCTGACAACCCCCAGTTCAGTATTCAAATACGAGAGGAATTCCGCGGTCGTGGCCTTGGGAAGAAATTCTTTAAAACCATCGTGGCGCTGGCCCGAACCTTAGGGATCACCACCTTTTCCCACCCGCCGATTCCCCTTCCCCCCAAGAAAATTCTTGAGAAATGGGAACAAACCAAATGGATTCATCTCGAATATACGGCCAACGGACAAGTGCGTATTCACTGCCAACTTAATCAAAAAATGGGGTTTTAGAGATGCACGAAGAGATGCAAGACCAGACTAACATTTCGCTGGTTGATTTAAGCATAGAGATTCCAACTCTCATCATTCAGCAAAAATACGCCAGCACAGATAATTTCACCGGCCGTCCGGCCCCCGGTTACGAAAACTTAAAACCTCTGGCCCGACCGGAGCTGGCCAGTATTCTCAAAGGTGCGACAGGCGAACTGGAGGAGCAAGGATACTGCCTAATCCTCTATGATGCCTTCCGCCCCCTCAAAACAGTGCAATATTTTATTGATTGGGCCTCAGGGCCGGAGAATAACCACGACTTGAAGGCGCGTTTCTATCCTCATCTCCCAAAGAAACAACTCCTCGAGGATGGCTATATTGCCAGGATTTCAACTCATTCGAAGGGGCTCGCCGTTGATGTCACCCTTGCACAGTATGGCCGGCCATTAGAGATGGGCACCGCTTTTGATTTTTTTGATCCGCTCTCGCATACAGCGAATCCCAACATTTCGCGAGAGCATCAACAGAACCGCCAACTTTTAAAATCATTTCTAGAGAATCATGGCCTGAAGAATTACAGCAAGGAATGGTGGCACTTCAGCTTGCGCTTATAATAAAAAGGGCCTTCTTTCGAAGGCCCTCTTTAATCAACAGCTAAAAAACAAACAGGGACTAGCTCAAATGTTTGCCAACCAAAGCGGCCAATTCGAACATTGTCACTTCATCTTTACCGAAAACAGCTTTCAGCTTGTCATCAGCAAGAATGTTGCGTTTGTTATTTGGGTTTTGGCATCCGTGTTTACGAATGTAATCCCAAATTTTCTTTACCACTTCAGTACGTGGCATTTGTCCGGCGCCAACAACAGCAGCAAGTGCTGGTGAAGGTGTAAGAGGTCTCATGAAAGCCGCATTTGGCTTACGTGCAGACTTCTTCTTTGCAGGCTTAGCTACCTTCTTAGGGGCGGCTTTCTTTGCCTTAGCTACCACTTTTTTTGTGGCCTTCTTAGGTGCAGCTTTCTTTGTTGCCTTTTTCTTAGGTGCTGCTTTCTTTGTCGCTTTCTTCTTTGCCATAATTCCTCCATTACTTTTGTGAGTGAAAACTCGTTTAATATTATTTTTTTATGGCCGTCGTCCCTCTCATTATGAACAAATTTATCTGTGTATGTCTATAGCAGAGAGCAAACCATTTCACAAATTTTGTATATGAGACTCTATTTCAGAGTCTTCATCCACTCTACGACCTGACCATTTTCTCCAAATTTTTGATTCGTTTTCTTATAACCGTGGCTCTCATTGAGCGAATACATTCGAAAATTGTCGATTCTACAGTAGTGATAAATGTACTTGGCACGTGAACTTCTGGCCTTTTCCTCAATGAAACCCTTAATTTTATGAGAGTGACCACTGCCTTGGTAGTTCATTTTGATAGCGGTATTCTTGGATAAGAGGCGATCCTTGTCCTTCTTTAAAAAGACAGCGGCGATGGTTTCCTTCCCTAAATTGACTGAATAGAGCTCCCAGCCGTCCTGAACCTCATGCTCGATATCCCCGAGAGTCCACTTAAAATCGGGGGTATCTGAGAAAGCATCAATATTGTATTCGAAGATTTTTTTGTAATCCTCAGGGCCATCGGCCCGAAGAAAGGTGAGATCAGCGGTAATTGGACCCTTGCGTCCGGTCTTATGAGTCTTAGTTTTTGAAGAACTTTCCTTGGGCATTTTCGCCCTCCTCTTATCCAGAAAGATTTAGGATGCCCCGACGAATGGTCCCTCGTCAACCACTTTAACCATAGGGGAGCAACACCAAGAGTACAATTCCCTTCCTTCCATCTTGTGGTAAGATGAATTGAACGCGTCTGACCCCACGATTGCTAGAATGAATCCAAAAAAAAATGGAACAAAATCTACTTTTATCCCACCCCATTCGAAAGACTCGCAAAGTTATCGTTGTAGGCCCCTGT
>JAHFAA010000440.1 GCA_023250775.1 Bdellovibrionales bacterium | reverse complement strand
GTCAATTTCATGAATGGCCTGATTGAGGCGAATCCCTTCAGTAATTTTCGAGATCTTCTCGACTTTTTGTCGGCCAGTCGTATTCCCAGTATGCCAACTGCGGCGCTTAGTCCCCAACTTCGTTCTAGGCGCATGTTTCATCAAGTCAATCGTTGCGCCATTACTCGCGACACTAAAGGAAATTTCCAAGTTAACCTCAATCTCTACCTTGAGCACATGCCTGGCCATTCACCTTCAGACGCCACATGGTTTATTAATACAGGCAAACCCTACACTGCCGATGGCCAGGGATATTTAAACTGCCCATCTCCAATCCAAAATTATGGAACGCGACTTAATAATACAAGTGATGCGGTCTTCTCCGAAGGAAGTGGCTGCATCGATCGCCCCATTTACCCTCCGAATTACGACCATGATGGTAATTTCGATTTCAAAGTTAACCTGGGCGATACCCGTCAGTCTGTCGTTACCTTGATTGGTACGAATGAGCCAAGAACCTCCACTGGAATGACCATGCGGTCGAAGCCACCGAGACCTGTTGAGGGAACAGAGACTGGATCAGGTCCTTTAATGGAACGTCAAATAGATTTGAGTCAATGTACGGGATATAATGATACGTACTTGTCCGCCACTAACGGAGCGACCAACCCCACAAGCATCGTGATTATTAAAGTTCCCGAAGGTGAGTTGAATAATCTCGGTCTGACAGAATCACGTTACGCCCTCCAGGCAAAAACACAACCTGAACCGGCGCTTCGAAACGGCACATATCGATGGAGTTGCGTCGATCCAAGCGTTGTTCCAGAAGATAAGCGCGCAACAATTTGTAATACGATCTCGAAATATCCGATAAAAACTCGCAACGCTAATTTTGAACGTCTGGATGTCGATTACTCTGTCACCGTAAAATATCATTCCTCAGTACAACATCCTGAAGATCCTGTTTCTGAAGCGATCGTCATTCCCAGGAAGAAACTAGTGCGCTTTGCCCTTACTCCTATCCCCTCCAGCTCTGACAATAATAACACCGCCGCCAAACTTGAGTACACCGGCGAAGAATCTCTAGACATCATTAATGGAACAGGCGCAACTTGGACATGGGTAACTCCGCCACCATCAGGCGCAACAGTCATCTCCACGGACTCAGGCTGTACGTTGGCCGTTCCCAAACTTGATTGTCAGTATAAATTTCCCATTCAAGCAGAAGGATACACTGTCGAGGCCAGATGGACTCGCCCCGGCTGGGAACCAAAAACCGCCCGACTTCCCATCAGCCGATCTGGAATTATTCTGACCTTGCAGGAAACTTCTCACGATGACCATAACGTTAAGCTGAAACTCACAATTGAGGCCCCTAGCAATGTTCAAAGTGCGGTCATCCCCACCCTCAAGTGGAAATGTGCCGGAATGGAAAATCCATCTCCCCTTTGCAATGCAACCGCTCCAATAGATACGGAAGTTACCTTTGCCAGAAACTCCGATAATTATTCTGTGATGGCGGAAGGTTCTTACACCAATGCCCTCAATCAAACCGAGACGCCTCGAAGTCAAACCAAACCTGTCAGCAAATTACTGTTTGGAATTCCGATCGTCACGATTGAAGATAAGGGCTTGCCATTAACAAGCCCCAAACTACAGTTGAAGGCGAAAGTCAGGAGCGGCAACGCCCTTCCACTTCCTGCAGGTACATTTACCTGGTCTTGTAATCCAGAGAGACCAGGGTGCTCGGGACTGGTCGACCAAAATAATTTTAAAGATTTTAATAAACCCGATGTTGGTGCCGATCCTTATAATGCAATCGCAACATTTACTCCCGATGGAGGTGGAACTCCTGCCACGGCCACAAAAATAGTTCCTGCCAAAGGTGCCCCCGACCTTGGAACACCGGTTGTTACGATTGTTCCCATTGCTGACACGGATCTTACACAACCCGCCACAATCAAAGCAACTTTAGCAAGCAACCCAGCAGATAAACCACGGCCAGAGAAAAAGACTTTCAAATGGGTTTGCTCCCCCGCCACTCCCACACACCCAGGATGCGGCGACGATGTCACTCCTGATGCAAACAAAGTTTTCCAGCGCGACGCTGAGTACACTGTGACGGCCGTGTATGTGGCCACAAACGACGCGCAATATCCATCGAATGAATTTCAAGTTCGCAGACCAGTTGCAGCACCGGCAGCAACCGCCAATGTTGAAATTGAAAAAAATGAGGACGCGAGCCTAACGGATAAAGCAACCCATGTTCGTTGTAGAACAAAATTTTCTCTCACAGGCAATCCAAAACCTGAAAAAGACAGTTTCAAATGGATTTGTCCCACTGGCAAGACCTGTCCCACGGCCGAAATCACCAGCGCGGAAGACACATTCAGCGATTGGACTCCTTTTGAAAGAGATGCTACCGCCGACTATGAAGTAACCGCGAAATTGACCACCAAAAATAATGGCCCGACAGCAGAAAAGAAATGCTCAATTCCTCACAAAGATGCTGAAGCAACTTACAGCTTAAATATTTCTGAAGATAAAAAGCCTGACGACCCCAAGGCAAAATTCGAGGCCACAGTTTTAAAAGGTCAAGCGCCTTTCACTGATGGCACGATTGAATGGACCTACAAATCACCCAGCGGTACGGAAATTAAAAGTACTGGGACAACGATCGAACCGGAACGCGGCACCGAGGACATAAAAGGAACTGCGATCTTTAAAATAGGCGAGGACAGAAAGGCCGGCCCCGAAGAATTCACCATCAAAAAGAAAAAAGCATCGGCCCGAAACAACGAACCGGAAATCGATCCGTTACCAGAAATTCCACCATCACCACCGCCACCACGCTTCACGCCGACGATCTTGCCGCCACCACCGGGAATGTTTATTACACCTGGATTTGATTAGAAGACGTACGAGGTATCATCCGTACCCATAATACTGATACGGTCATTACCGAGGGCCTCAATTTCCTGAAAAAGCTGCGCCTGATAATTAGGCTTGAGATGCCCCAAGAAAATGGGAATATCTTTTGGCATCTTGGCCATTTCAGCATCAATGCTCATGGGAGTGTGGTGCCTCGAATCTTGCGCCACCTTACTAAAGGCATTGGGGAAACTCACTTCGGTAAAAATGGCCTTGAGATTTTTATATGTATGGGCAATTTCCCAAATTCTCTCAGTTGGGCCTGTATCCTGGGTAAATAAAACGGAACGCCCTTTTCTTTCAATGATGAAACCAAAGGCACCACCGAAATGGTTAACATGCACTGGAACAATTTTATAATCGTCCAAGATCAACGGAACTTCCGGTTGTATCTCATGAAATCGCAACGTCGGTTTTTTTTCATTTGGTAACTTCGAAAAATCTGGCCAGATGACGTCATTCATCAGGTGTTTGCGAATGGCATCGATCAC
>JAHFAA010000439.1 GCA_023250775.1 Bdellovibrionales bacterium | reverse complement strand
GCAAGCTTGATAACGCTTGAGGGAGAAGAGTGCCGCAGCCAAATTAATCGCCGAGGCCTTCCATGCTTTGCCGTCATTTTTAAGGGTGGCCATGGCCTTTTCGGCCGCCGTGACGGCCTTTAAATAATCATTACGTCCGAGATGATGGCCGGTTAAATAGCGATAGTAGAGGGGAACGAGCTTTTCCGGCTCAAGCTTGCGCTGTTGTGCCACGGCCTCAAAGGTTTTGAACATCCGCTCCGCCACATATCTTACGCCCAAGTATTGCAGCATATAGGCAAGACGGATTTGAATCGCCAACTCCTGCTCAGAAATTTGCGCCATCTCGTGGGGTGAAAGTTCTTCGCCAAGAATCTTAAGCGCCTTTTCATTTTCCGAGAGTGAACGATAAATTTCGGAAAGCCGAATGCGTTCGTCAGAGGTGAGTTTTGCTTTCTTGAGAAAGGTTTTAATTTTTAAAAGGGCCTTCTTGGGTTGCCCGTTGGAAATTTGTTGTTCGATGTCCAGCAGTTGGTCCGTCATTAGTTGGACTTGCCTTTTGAAAAATAACTTTTGAAGTAACTGATCAAGAGCTTAAACTCCTGAGGATGTTGTGCAGAGATTAATTCGCGAACCAGATCAAGCGATTGAAACAAGGTCGTGGCAGGTCTGTAGGGCCGTTCCGAAATCATGGCGGCAATAATATCCGTAATAGAAGTGAGGGTTGTTTCTATCCCTGTCACTAATGCTTGGGGAGGATCCGGGGTAAATTGTTCCAGCTCGCGAGTCAGCGTACTAAAGCTGTGATGGTTCTCAATAATTTTAAGACAGTTGGCGGTGAGTGGAATTCGCCCGGCCAAAATATTGACCGAATTTTGCGCGTGATTGATAAGGAGTTGTTTGTCGGTGACATCAAGTTCCTTCAAACTATATTTTTCAAACGGAATTGAAGACATCCCCACATCTTTAAAAAATGAGGTCACAAATAAATTCTCAATATCTTTTTCACTAAAGATTCGCGCCTGCTTTAATACCCCGATCAAAAAGAGAGAGGACAGTACTGGCTGACAATGAATATAATGATATTTTTGGCGAGTAAAATCGCTATAAAGAAGGCCGTGGATTTTTATCTGCGCCATTAGAAAGTGAGCAAAAGAACGGACACTCTGATAAAGAAGATTCAACAAATCATCATTGGTGGTGTCCTCATAAAAATATTTGAGGTGGGTTGCCAGCAAGGCCGTTTGCCGTCGCCCTTTATCGATGGGTTCTCCAATAGACAAAGAACGGGTATTGGCACGCAAATTTTCGTGCTGCTTTTCTCTTAGTCCTTTATGATCGCGATTTTTAATAAAAAGTTTGCCCACGCCAGATTCGGCCCAGTCACGCACGGTCTGGTTTGAAAGTTCGGTATTTTTCTCCAGCAAGCGGTGCAGAAGTCCATCGCGCACGATAAAGATATCGCAGGGAGTTTCATCGATATTCAGCAGCTCTCGCAGATGAATCTGCTTGCAGTCGATTACAAAACTGTTGAGTTCCAGTGCTCTAAAAGCACCTTTAAGGCCCAGATCCGGCAAGCTCATCACCCCATCCTTAGCAAAGATTCACCATCTCATTATAGTAAAAAAATGCAACTTACCCTAAGCATTATCGTGACTTAGAGGGAGAAGCTTTTTAGGGTGCCCATTTTTTGAGGGTACATTCTCCCGAGAGCTTGAATATTTGGCCTACTTTGTTGGCGCACAAACAGGCTTAAGTGTCCGAAATGACGTCCACGAAGGGCTTTCAAAGTAATTAGCTCAAATAATTCGTATAATGGGGTGAATTGCTCTGCTCTGAATTTGTTTCTAAAAAACTGAATAACAAAGAGGCCATGTATGACCACGAATGCGAATTTGTCTCGTACGGATGCGTTTTACCATCATCTTATCGATGTCACCACCTATCTTCGAGGGGCCTCGTTTCGAGATGAATTAAAGTTAGATCAGGCGGGTCTGCTTTCTTTTCACTGGGCCGATTGCCAGTCAACCTGTCTGCTCGAAAAATCAGAAGTGATGTACAGTCCCCGAGGCCAGGCACGATTAGGCTGGCTCATGCACGGATTGGAGAAGTTAAAACAAATTCCCACCTGGCTGCGAGGGCCACAAAATACGATGCAGTCAAACCTTTATGATACCTATGATAATTTTTTGGAGATGCCTTTTCGTAATATTTTAGATGCCGGAAAAGATTTGTTAATTTCCACCACCGGCCAGGCCGGCCCTTATCTGCCTTTGATGTCTCATCGATGGCAAGATCGAGAGATTTTTCGCGATTTTGTGATTAAAAAGATTTTGACCAAGAAAATGCCCCTGCGGCACTTTCGCATTCGCTCCAAGCTCGAAGGAATGGTTTACTTTCAAGGGGAGGATATGGATGCCTTTCCGGTTAAGTTGGTGCAAATCATGCCCTCTGGGCTGTTGTTCCAGTGGAGTTCACCTATCCTTTACACCAAGCTCTCAGAAGAGAAACGTGCTTTCTTCCAAATTGACCTGAGTAAGTTTTCAGATGTTTATGATTTGAGCGGAAGAAATTCAAAGAGCTTGAATTTTCGAGTCGATACCTACAACTTTTTTAAGCCGGGTTTACCTGGCCCGCAAAGTGGTGCAGGCAATGAAGTTTTTTTATTCGTAAAATTTCAAGATATGCGTCTTGAATCTGCCTCGGAAATTTTCAGACCATTGGTTGAGGCCCACTATTGCGAGATCAGGAAGGCCTGTTCAAAGCTTATGGCCGGTCCGGTTCAGATCATTGAGGTTGCCGCAGCCTAGTTAATTTTTTTAGTGTAGTGACAGGCAACGGAAGTGTTGCCATAGGAGATAAGCTCTGGCGCTTTTTCTCGGCACAGCTGGTCCGCAAAGGGACAGCGTTTGTGGTACGAGCATCCGCTGGGTGGATTCATCGGCGACGGCAGTTCACCCAAGGCCAGTGCTTCTTTCGATTTTGGACGTTCCAAAGAAGGTGAGCTTGCCCACAGCGCGCGAGTATAGGGATGCATTGGTGCGCGCATAAGGTCTTCCTTGGGCCCGTGCTCCACCGCTTTACCCAGGTACATCACCATTATTTCATCGGAGACGTGACTCACGACCCCTAGATCGTGGGAAATAAAGATATAAGAAAGTCCCAACGTATCCTGCAAATCCAAAAGCAAATTCAGCACCTGGGCCTGAATGGAAACATCCAAGGCCGAAACAGGCTCGTCGCAGATGACCGCTTCTGGGCCTAAAATTAGGGCCCTGGCAATGCCCAGGCGCTGCCGCTGTCCGCCTGAATACATGTGAGGATATTTATAGGCCTCGGACTTGGCGATGCCGACTTTCAAGAGGAGATCCAGCGCCTTGTCTTCGATCTCTTGTTTGGAGAGCGAGGTGTTGACGACGAGA